>CAMPBP010000020.1 GCA_946639085.1 uncultured Lachnospiraceae bacterium | reverse complement strand
CCCTTACGATCTTCGATTACGAGCTTTTCAAAGGGCTTGATATCATAAGAGAATCGATTGAGGAAGAATTGGAGAAATAAAATGCTTCTTAAAGATCTTATACCTTGCGAATATGCCGTGGAGATTGATTCCGTTTCGGACGATTCGCGAACAAAAGGTAAAAATATACTGTTCGTTGCCGTAAAAGGACTTACGGTGGACGGTCACAACTTTGCAAAGAGCGCCGTGGAAAACGGTGCCGTTGCCGTAGTTTGCGAGCACGAGATCGAAGGCATAAACGTGCCTCAGGTCATCGTTAAAGATTCCCAGCGTGCCATGAACGAGATACTTAACCGCTATTACGGAGCGCCCCTCGGGCAGCTTACGATGATCGGTGTCACGGGTACCGACGGCAAGACCACGACTTCGGAAATGATGTACCAGATACTTAACATGATGGGATATAAGACCGGTTACATCGGAACGAACGGTATACGAAGCGAGCACTACACTCAGGAAAATGACTACACCACACCCCTTCAGGAAGAACTCTTCCAGGCACTTAACGGCTTTAAATGCGACGACTGCGAATTTGTTTCCATGGAAGCTACCGGGGAGAGACTGGGTACAGGCAAGATGGACGGGGTTTCTTTCGACGCCTCTATCTTTACAAATCTTACAAGAGACGCTCTCGACATCTTTAGGACGATGGACAACTATGCGGCAGCAAAAGCAAAGCTCATGGAGTATACAAAGTCCACCGGCCTTTGCGTTATAAATGCCGACGACGAGTACTCACATTTCTTCATTAAGCATGCAAATGCGCCCGTCATTACTTACGGTATCGACAATCCCGCGGACATATACGCCACCGATATCGACATTCAGTATAAGAACTTAAGTTTCACCGTAAAGGGCAAACTGGGAACTCATAAAGTTACTTCCAACCTTTCCGGTCGTTTCAACGTTTACAACATCCTTGCGGTAATAGCATGTTTGAGCCATTTCGACATCGATCCCGCAGACATAGTAAAATGTGTTGCAAAGTTACAGCCCGTTGAGGCTCGTCAGACAGTCATCGATCTCGGACAGCCTTTCAAGGTAATCGTCGATTACGCCCACACCGCAAACTCGGTAAAGAATCTTGTGGAGTATCTTAAGTCGACACTCATCGACGGAAAGATAAGACTTGTTGTGGGAGCCGGCGGTTCAAGAGACGTATACCGTCGTACCGACATGGCTGAATATTGTACAAAGAACGCGGACTACAATTATTTCACCATCGAGGATGCCAGATTCGAAGATCCTCAGATGCTTGTTGAGACTATGGTATCGACAGTACCCGATGCCACCAATTATGAGCTTATCGTTGACAGAGACGAGGCTATCGCCAAAGCCATAAAGGATGCAAAGCCCGGCGATACGGTGCTCATTCTCGGCAAAGGCGCGGAGAGATATATGATGACCATGGGCGAGGCGGTTTACAGACCCAATGACATCGAGAGCGCGGCAGCGGTATTAAAGGAGATGGGCTACAAAGAATGAAAGAAACCACCTGCGCAAAAGTGATGCACATCATTTTACTCGTATTGTTCACGGGTTTATTTGTGGTGGGCATTGCCGTAACGGGTGTCAATCTTTCCATCTATGACGAGCACGTCATTTTAAGTTTTAACAACCCTTTGAACATAGCACTTTTTCTGCTTGCGGGATGGCTTTTGTTTAAAGGGCTTTCAATTCTCTATGACAGATTTCTAAAGAACGTTAAGCCCATAGTTTTTGCGATCATTGCAGCAGTTATCATGTATGGGATCGCTCTTTTCTGGATATTCTCGGCGAGGGCGCTTCCCCAGTCCGATGCGGAGTTTTTGATCGGATACGCAAAAGCCATAAATCTTAAAGAGGTGGGACCCGGTGCCATGGGCCCCGACGATTATCTTATCTATTTCCCTTATCAATATGGTTTTGTTACGTTCCTTCGGATTCTTATGTACATTTTCGGAGGAGACAATTACATCGCTTTCATGTGTGTGACAGCATTGTCGCTTCCGATAATAGCCTTGTCCGGAACAGGCATTATTACTGAGATCGCACCTGAGAAGCTTAGGGGTAAATCGGCATTTTTCTTTGGGGTGGCTACACCTTTATTCCTTCCGCTGTATTTTTACAGTTGTTTTGTATACGGTGACCTTCCCTTTGCGGCAATGTCTCTGGTTTGCATATATTTTGCTTTAAGGGCGGTAAGAAAACCTTCGGTTGTTTCGAGCGTTTTCTTTTTACTGAGCTGCTTTATAAATTATCTTTTTAAGTCCAACGCTCTTATAATCTGTGTTGCGCTCATCATTTACTTTTTCGTAAAGCTTTTTGATAAGGACAAAAGGAAGACCGCGGCGGTGCTCATCGTTCTTACGGTGATAGGCACATTCGGCGTCAAAGTTACCAACAAAGCGATGTACGACAGGCTCAATCCCAACGGCTACGATGCAATACCGATGTCGGCAAGCATTGCCATGGGACTAAACGATGATAATGGGTATGCCGGCTGGTGCAATTTCTATCATCAGATTACTTTTGTGGAAAATGATTATGACGCTGAGCTTACGTCCAGGGTTTCCTGGGGCAGGGTGCGCTATGAGCTTACGAATTATATAAAGCATCCCATCAAGGGAATCGATTTCTTTTACAGAAAGATAAACCTTCAGTGGAACACGCCTATGTTCCAGTCGCTGGCCATGATAAACTCCCACGACGAAGAGCTGCAAAGTCCCTTCGCAAAGCACATCTACGACGATTTTAAAACACAGTGGAGCATAAACTCATATCTTAAGGCGTATCAGATATTTGTTTATTTCATAATGGCCGCGGTTTTGTGGATAAAGCGAAAAAGCAAGAGTTCTCTCGGTGAATATCTTCCCGGAATCGCCATATTCGGAAGTTTTCTCTTCAGCGTGATATGGGAAGCGAAGACGAGGTACATCCTTCCGGCATTTGTGATGATAATCGTTTGTTTTGCCATCGCGCTTCCAATCGTGCAGCAATCTTTGGAAAAGCGTGAAGCAGTCCGTATCCGTGATTATTTTGTGACAGGTGAAAAGGAAGAACGTCGTAAATACAACGGTATCGATCTTTTCAAATTCATAATGGCCATACTCGTCATAGCCGTTCACGTTCAGCCCCAGTCCGACACGGATAACGTGATGCTTTACCGGGCAATCGACAGTTTTGCTGCCTGCGCGGTAGGTTTCTTCTTCGTAACGGCGGGATTTTTGCTTGGCGAAAAGATGAAAACCGTGACCGAATACGGTGAGAAATTATCGATCATCAAGAAGTATATTCTTCACATACTGAAGTTGTATCTTATATGGACGGTCATCTATCTTCCACTGGAGGTTTTTTACGATGTTGCCTGCGAATTTACGCTGAAAACCGCTGTCATAAACTTTTTGCGCGGTCTTGTGTTTATCGGCGAGCACTTCAATTCATGGATACTGTGGTATCTGCTTTCTTCGATCTACGCGCTTTTGTTCATGCTCTTACTGTTCAAACTAAACATTAAGGTCAGGACATGGCTGATAATATGCGGATTCATCTATCTGATCGCCTTCTTTCTCGATTCCGTATCTCAGGGCGGTTTCGAAGGAACGAGAGTTGACGCGATCCTTCGACCGATACTTACCCTCACAATCGGGGGCGGAAGGATTTTCCGGGGACTTTTCTTTTTACCCCTTGGAATGTATTTGGGTCAAAAGAAAACGCCTCTTTGGACCGGAGCCTTACTTGCAGGCGCAGGTTACGCGCTGGGATTTTGCGGCCTGTTTAACGAAGTGCCCTTTCTTATGATGAGCGTGGGATTTTTCATTATCGCAAGAGAACTTAAGTTTAAAGACGGACCTTTGTGGGGAAGCCTTAGAAAGATGAGCACAACGATCTATTTTATGCATCTTTACGTTTGGACGATCCTTTATCTTGTGCTTTACAAAGCCGTCAAGCGCGGTGTGAGGATGTTTGTTTACACCCTTGTTGTCACGTTGGTGATAGCCGTTATTTACAATGTTTTCTTAAGACTCCTTGATCAGGGGAAAAACGGGCGGAATGAAAAGGCATAAAAGTTGCGAACAAATGTTCTAAAATCTATAGACAGAATTTTTAAAGGGTGTTACACTACATAGAGTGTAGCACCTTCACTATTTTATAGGAGATTTATGAGACTATTACTGGTACGGCACGGTGAGCCGAATTATGAACTTGACTGCCTTACACCCTGGGGTCACAAACAGGCCGATGTTGCGGCGTATAGGCTTATGGAAGAAGGCATAGATGAGATTTTTTCTTCCCCACAGGGACGCGCATACGAAACGGCAGAGCATTTTTCGAAAGTGTCGGGAATAGAGAAGATTACCAAGCTGGATTTCATAAGAGAGATCCGTTACGGACATGAGGATGCTTTATACGATGAAAGCCTCAATCCGTGGATGGGGGTCAAGAAGATGATATCCGACGGGGAAAACATGAATGTTCCCGATTGGAGAGAAAAGGAAGTGTTTACCGATAACACCGCAACAGTCGACGTGGACAAAATAGCTGTTGAAACCGACAAATGGCTTAAGACGCTGGGCTATGAGCGTGAAGGGCTTTTCTATCGAAAGGTTTCGGAGGAGTATGCGGACAAGACCGTAGTTATCTTCTGTCACGGCGGAGCGTCCACCGCATTTCTTTCCCGGGTGCTCAATCTTCCCTTCCCGTATCTTTGCGCATTTTTGTTCCATATAGATCATACTGCAATCACGAGGCTTTATTTTGAGAGCAGAAACGATTCTCTCTTTATGCCTATAGTTGAACTTGCTTCCGATGCATCACATTTAAAGAGAGCATGCATCGAACGAGTTAAGGATTATGAGCGCAGGATGAATGAAGCAACTTTCTTACTTAAAAAGAAGTCTTTAAGCGAAGATGAGGCGGAAGTCTTAAAGGAACACATCATGCAGCTGGAAGATTACTTATCGAGTGAAGAGTGGAAGAGAGACCACGCTCGCGATGAGGCCGGACGTTTGCCCAAGGATCTTAAGCGGGGCGTATTGTCCGAGGACGGAATATATAACCTTCTTGATAGTTACAAGACAGACGGGATAAGGATCAGATGAATTTTGTACTTCACTCCGAATACCAACCGACAGGGGATCAGCCCCAAGCAATAAAGCAACTGGTTGACGGTTTCAAAGCCGGAAATCAGTGTGAAACGCTGCTTGGAGTTACGGGTTCGGGTAAGACGTTTACCATGGCAAACGTCATTAAAGAACTTAATAAACCTACCCTAGTGCTGGCTCACAACAAGACTTTGGCGGCGCAGCTTTTCGCAGAATTCAAAGAATTCTTTCCCGAGAACGCCGTTGAGTATTTTGTATCCTACTACGATTACTATCAGCCCGAAGCCTACATCGCTCAGACCGATACTTATATCGAAAAAGATTCGTCGATAAACGATGAGATAGACAGATTGAGGCTTTCGGCCACTGCTTCTTTAACGGAGAGAAAAGACGTTATAGTCGTGGCTTCCGTGTCATGCATTTACGGACTGGGTTCGCCCAAAGAGTTTAAGGCAATGTGTCTTTCCCTTCGAAGAGGTCAGACCATCGATCGTGACGAAGTCATAAGAGGACTCATAAACATTCAGTATTCCAGAAATGACCTTGATCTTTCCAGAAGCACTTTCAGAGTGAGAGGCGATGTTCTGGAGATAGTTCCTTCGGTTTCTTTCCACAGTGCCGACTACATAATACGTATCGAGTTTTTCGGAGACGAGATCGACAGGATCAGTGAGCTCGATGCCGTAAACGGAAAGGTTTTGCGAGTTGTGGAGCACGTTATGCTGTTTCCCGCGTCTCATTATGTTGTGGAGCAGGACACTCTTAACAGAGCCTGCGAAACCATTGAAGAGGAGCTTCATGAACGCGTTAAGTTCTTTAAGTCCGAGGATAAGCTTATCGAAGCTCAGAGGATCGCGGAGCGTACGAACTTCGATGTGGAGATGCTTCGTGAGACGGGTGTATGCTCCGGAATAGAAAACTATTCGAGACATCTTTCGGGGCTTAAGCCCGGAGAGCCGCCCCACTGTCTTCTTGATTATTTCGACGGTGATTTTCTTTTGATAGTGGACGAGTCCCACATAACCCTTCCTCAGGTTCGGGGAATGTACAACGGTGACCGTTCCCGTAAAACTACCCTCGTGGATTACGGTTTCAGACTTCCTTCGGCACTGGATAACAGACCCCTTAACTTTACCGAGTTTGAATCGCGAATAGATCAGATCATGTTCGTATCGGCCACACCCGGCGACTACGAAGCGGATCACGAGTTATTGAGAGCCGAGCAGATCATAAGACCTACAGGCCTTCTGGATCCTCCCATAGATGTGCGTCCCGTAAAAGGACAGATTGATGACCTCATTGCACAGATCAGAAAAGAAACGGCAAAAGGCTTTAAAGTACTTGTTACCACCCTCACCAAGAAGATGGCGGAGAATCTGACCGACTATCTTGCAGAGGCGGGTATAAGAGTAAAGTATCTTCATTCGGATATAGATACACTTGAGCGAAGTGAGATAATAAGAGACATGCGAAGGGATCTTTTTGACGTGCTGGTAGGTATCAACCTTTTAAGAGAAGGTCTCGATATTCCCGAGATCTCCCTTGTAGCGATACTCGATGCCGACAAGGAAGGCTTCCTTCGTTCTGCTACCTCACTTATACAGACAGTCGGCCGTGCGGCACGTAACTCGGAAGGTCATGTGGTAATGTACGCCGACACCATAACCGAATCGATGCAGATATGTATCGACGAGACAAACCGTCGTCGTTCGATTCAGGAAGCATACAATAAAGAACACGGCATCACGCCTACTACCATCAAGAAGGCAATACGCGATGTCATAAGGATCTCATCTACCGAAGAAGAAAAAGACGACCTTAAGGATCTTAAGGAAGTCGAATCCATGAGCAAAGCCGAGCTTGAAAAAGAGATCGCCGAGATCTCTAAGAAGATCAAGAAGGCCGCCGCGGAACTTGATTTCGAACGCTGCGTGATCTTGCGAGACCGCATGATGGAGATGAAGAAAGAACTTTACGAAATGGACAATAAATAATGGCAACATCACAAAAGATGCTCCCTCGAAGCGTTATTCACGTGGAAGGGGCAAACGAACATAACTTAAGGAACCTTACGGTAGACATACCCCGAGATAAACTCGTGGTACTTACCGGTCTTTCGGGCTCGGGAAAATCGAGCCTTGCTTTTGATACCATTTACGCAGAAGGTCAGAGGCGTTATATGGAATCACTTTCTTCGTATGCAAGGCAGTTTCTGGGAATGATGGAGAAGCCTAACGTCGAGAGGATTGACGGCCTTTCTCCCGCCATCTCCATAGATCAGAAATCTACCAACAGAAACCCCCGTTCAACGGTGGGAACCGTTACGGAAATTTACGATTACTTCAGACTTCTGTATGCCCGGATCGGTATCGCTCATTGTCCGATATGCGGTCGCGAGATCAAAAAGCAATCGGTGGATCAGATGGTGGACCAGATCATGACTTTGGAGGAAGGTACCAGGATACAGGTACTCTCCCCCGTTGTAAGAGGTAAAAAGGGACGCCATGAAAAAGTTCTGGAAAAGGCAAGGAAGTCGGGCTTTGTACGTGCTCTCGTTGACGGAAACCTTTATGAATTAAACGAAGAGATAGAACTTGATAAAAATATAAAGCATTCGATCGATATAGTGGTCGACCGACTTGTCATCAAAAAAGAGATAGCAAAGCGTCTTACCGATTCGGTTGAAACGGCGCTTAATCTTTCCGAAGGTCTCATGACCATCGATGTGGTGGACGGCAAACCCCTTTCTTTCTCCTCAAGTTTTGCATGTCCCGATTGTGAGGTAAGCATTCCCGAGATAGAACCGAGATGCTTTTCGTTTAACAATCCTTTCGGAGCCTGCCCTGTGTGTGCGGGACTGGGCTATAAGATGGAGTTTTCCAAGGAACTGATCATTCCGGACGATACGAAGACTTTAAACGAAGGAGCCGTAGTGGTAAACGGCTTTAAGTCCATGAACGACGAAAAGAGCTGGCTTCATGCCACAATGGTGGGTCTTTGCAAGAAATACGGTTTTGATATGGATACTCCGTTTAAGGACTATCCCGAAAAAATAAAAGATATTCTCTGGCACGGTAACAACGGCGAAAAGTTCATGATAAGCTACGTAAGCCAGCGAGGCCGAGGCAATTACGAGGTTTCTTTCGAGGGTATCATCGAACTGTGCAAGATGAGATATCGCGAGACGTTTTCGGAGGCTTCGAAAGCGGAATATGAATCGTTCATGAAGATCACTCCCTGCGATGTGTGTGACGGAAAGAGACTTAAAAAGGAATTCCTGGCCGTTACCGTTTCGAACATGAACATTTACGAGATCACAAACATGTCGGTGGGAGATCTTTCGAAATTCATGGGTGAGCTTGATCTGACCGATCAGCAGCACTTTATAGGCGATCAGATAATAAAGCAGATAAGCGCCAGAGTAAACTTTCTAAAGGATGTGGGACTTTCATATCTTACCCTTTCAAGAGCCACAGCATCGCTTTCGGGCGGTGAGGCACAGCGTATAAGGCTTGCTACGCAGATCGGTTCGGGCCTCGTAGGTGTTACGTATATACTTGATGAACCAAGTATAGGTCTTCACCAGCGTGACAACGGAAAGCTTCTCGACACGTTAAGACATTTAAGCGAATTGGGCAACACCGTGCTTGTTGTCGAACACGACGAAGAGACGATGCTCGCCGCAGATCACATTATCGATATAGGACCGGGCGCCGGAGTTAACGGAGGTCGCCTTGTTGCGCAGGGTACGGCCAAAGATATCATGAAGGTCAAGGAATCTCTTACCGGACAATATCTTTCGGGCAAGCTTTCCATACCCGTTCCGAAGTCCCGTAAAAAGCCGACGGGATGGCTTACCGTAAAGGGTGCGCGTGAAAACAACTTAAAGAATATCGATGTAAAGTTTCCTCTCGGTGTGCTCACATGCGTGACCGGTGTATCGGGCTCGGGTAAATCATCACTCACAAACGAGATACTTTACAAATATCTTGCCAAGAAGCTTAACCGTGCTCATACTATTCCGGGCGCCTTTGATAAGATTGAAGGACTTGAGCAGATAGATAAGGTAATAGATATAGATCAGTCACCTATCGGAAGGACCCCCCGCTCTAATCCCGCAACCTACACTGGCGTGTTTGACAACATAAGAGACCTCTTTGCAAACACGAGAGAAGCTAAGGAGCGTGGCTACAAGAAGGGAAGATTTTCTTTCAACATCAAAGGAGGAAGATGCGAAGCCTGTCAGGGTGACGGTATAATAAAGATCGAGATGAACTTCCTTCCCGATGTTTATGTTCCGTGCGAAGTCTGCGGCGGAAAGCGATACAACAGGGAGACGCTGGAATGTCTTTACAAAGGCAAGTCGATCTACGATGTGCTTGATATGACGGTTGACGAGGCGGTGGATTACTTTGAAAATGTTCCTCAGATACTTAACAAGATAAAGACGCTCAAAGATGTCGGACTCGGTTACATCAAACTCGGACAGCCATCCACACAGCTTTCGGGCGGTGAGGCACAGCGTGTCAAACTGGCTACCGAACTTGCCAGGAGAAGTACCGGACGTACAGTATACATTATGGATGAGCCTACCACGGGACTTCATTTTGCGGACGTTCATAAACTTACCGATATTTTGAACGAGCTTAAGTCGGGCGGAAATACGGTAATAGTCATTGAGCACAACCTGGATGTCATAAAGACTGCTGACTATATCATAGATATGGGACCCGAAGGCGGCGACGAAGGCGGTACGGTCATAGCGACCGGAACACCCGAAGAGGTGGCCAAAAACGAAAAGTCATTTACGGGAATATATATTAAGAAGATGCTTGAGAAACAGTAAAACGGATTGAACTAAAAAACGGCACCCCGAATGGGATGCCGTATTGTTCACTTTATAAGTTCCAGATTTTTAACGTAGTTTGTTTTGATCGTTTCCTGGACCTGTGCGCTAAGTTCTCTGAACTCCTGACGCGAAAGACCTTTCGTTTCGATGGGTTTTGAATATTCGATGATGACCGTCGCTTTCTTTACCTTCGGGAACTGTGCCTCAAATATCTCGGCACTTCCGTTTATCGTAACGGGAACTATCGGACAGCCGGCTTTTTCGGCGATCTTTAAGCTTCCGTCGTGGAAAGGCTGAAGTATCTCGGTGCCCTTGTTACGTGTGCCTTCCGGGAAAATGCAGACGCTTGAGCCTTCTTTAATAAGTTCGACGGCTTTGTTTATCATCTTAAGTCCGCTTCGAAGATCGGATCTGTCAAGGAACTGACAGTTCATAAGAGCCATCCATATGCTGAAGATCGGAACGCGTTTGGTTTCTTTCTTCGCTATGTAAGCTGTCTGTCTGGGAACTCTGATATATGTTAAAATGATGTCAAAAATGCTCCTGTGGTTGGGCACATACAAAACGGGACGATCGAGAGGAACGTTTTCTTCACCTATTACTTTGACCTTGGTACCGGTAAAGAAAATGAGCACTCTGAAGGCGTGCGTGATTATCCATTGAGAAGAAACGGCACGCGCTTTTTTGGAAAAGAGTCCCACTATAAGTTCGATAAGAATGAAGGGAATGGACGCCAAAAGAAAGATCACGGTCCATCCTATTGCGGTAATAAAACGAAACATATTTCATCTATGGGTTGCATCCGCTTGGATTGGCATTGTAAAATACTTCGGATGACAATTTGCATGTAGTTTTAAAAACTACGTATATGATATATCCAATAAATCAATTTATCAAGTACTTGAATTTGAATCGGAGGATACAACTTGGTAATCAAAAATGTCAGCTTTATAAATCCTGAGACAAAAACGATCCTTACATGTGACATCGTCATTAAGGATGGGCGTATTGCTTCTTTTGCGACTCCGAACACGGCAGTCGACGAAGACGGAGAGTATATTGACGCAACAGGTCTGTATGCTGCTCCGGGGTTCATGGATATTCATTCTC
>CAMPBP010000019.1 GCA_946639085.1 uncultured Lachnospiraceae bacterium | reverse complement strand
TATCTGCTGACGCTGATATTCTGCAAGCCGTCTTTCTTCCTCAGCTGCTTCGGCTTCTTTCTCGGCCTTGTATGCGGTTCTTTCTTCTTCGGTCATTTTCTCGCGGGGTTCGAATCCGTCCGGGAATTTGATGCTGATATCGAGATAATAACCCACATCGAAATAATCCGTCATTATATCGCTGTTGTCGTGGTTCCACTGGTTCGCGATCTTTAAGGCCGCCGCCACTTTGTTATAAAATGCCGTGGTGAATGTCCAGTAATCCGCGCGACGATCTGCAAAACAATGCTCGTTGATTGAGTCCTTATGTGCGGCGGTGTACCTGATATAATTTTCATACTCGCCGTGTTTTTCTTCCTCGGTCAGTTCGTAGAAGTTATAGACCCACTTTTTACCATCATAAAATCCGCGGTCGGTGTCATGGCAAAAGAAGTTGAAAGGGTAACGCTCCCGGATTTCTTCAAGACTCGCTATATCTTCGGCGGTTGCCTTGATCGTAACGGTGATAGTCGTTGTATATGTGGCCTTGCCGCTTCTGACTGTGCAACCCGTGACGCCGCGCCGCTTTAAATCTTCCCTGATTGCCTTTGCAAGCTCTGCCCCATATAAAGAGGGCTTATTCTGTCCGAGGTTGTCAAGATCGAACACAACCGCCTTTTTAACCGTCTCAACCTTTGCGGGGGTACTGTTGCCACCCTCGACAGCTTCAAGGGCTTCCCTGACCGTCTCCGCATCCTCGTAACCATACCAGACGCCGCGCACCTTGTGCCATCTGAATTTTAATTCTTTTAATGCTGCCCTGATCTCCTCGGCGGGCTTCTCCGCGAATTTGATTTCGGTACTCTTAAATGCTTCGTTAATGCTGATAGTGTATTCTGTCATGTTTCCACCTTTCCGGGCTTTCTCGCCCTCGCTGCATATTATTTATTATTATTTAGTATCTATAGATTCCCATATAAAAACCTTATATTTATTATTATTAATAAAGGATTTAAATAATCGGTTTATTAATAATATTTATTAGTAATATAGGTTTTAAGGTTTTAAGATTTTTATATAGATCTTTATTTATTAATAAGGTTTTATAGTTTTATATTGATAAAAATCCTTATAGATAAAAATCGTTATAAAAATCTTAATCTATAGACTGCCTTCCAGATAAAAAACGATCCCGACCGGGCTGCCGATCTCTATCTGATGAACTCATTATAGACCATCATTTATTGTTTGTCAACATTAAATAATGTTTAAATTACAATAAAATAATGTGTTGAAACAAGGATAAAGGCGCATTATTTCGCTAAACACAGATTTAGCGAATAGATTAAAAGCTATGTCAATGTCCGCAAAACCTTATAAATCAAGGGTTTACGCGTTTTTTGTTTTTTTGGGTGTCCTGTTGGGCGCGCCTGATCTGCCCCGTCTGGAGCACCCCGAGGGGGAAAATAGGCCCCCGGGCATCCGGCGGAGCCTTAGCCCCGTCCGTAGAAAAAAATGAAAAAAGGCCCTTTCCCTTCCTGTAGGAGATAGAATAATCACGATACCCCTCTCAATCGCTCTAAAATCCAAAATTAGACGTTCTAGGGTATCAACCCAATAATTCTTACCCTAAAGTGCTATACCGCCCTTAATTCGTCTTTAAATGGCGTTTACGGAAGAGGGTATAAAAAATATAAAAAATATACAAAAAGGGGTTATATATACATTACTAGGTGTTGACATAAGATATAAAAGTGTATATAATACATGATACATAGAAAGGAGTAACGAATATGGGAATGAAAGTGAACACATCAAAGGATGCAGTAAAGCTGTTAGGTACGATCAGTGGAAAGAGTCTGGCGGCGATCAGCAAGGAAATGGGACTGCCTATGCCTACCTATCTGGTGAACATGGTGAATCGGAAGAGCTTGAAGGTCGAGACTCTGGCGGAGATAGCTGCCGTCTGCGGATATGAGGTCAGGTTAGTACCGAAGGGAACGGTTATAGACAATGACATAACGATTGTGGGGGGTGGCGAAGCATGACCACGCGCATGAGAGTAGCGAAGATACCTAAAGAGGAATTAGAAAGACGTTGTGCGGAAGGAACGATGTATGCGGATTTTGTGCCGATAGGTAGGTGGATTGATACCAAGCCCCATCTGAAAAGCCCTATGGCGAAGCAGTATAAATGCGATCAATGCGGATATTGGGCTGTGAAGTCGAATTTCTGCCCGTTCTGTGGTGCTGATATGAGGGAGAAAGCATGACCGAAAAAGACGAACTGATAGCGGCTTATAAGTCCTATATGAAAGTGCGGATGTATCCGAGGGCGGTATTATGCGCCGAAGAGGTCTACAAGCGCGATAAAGCGGATGGGCGGTTCGTCATGAGGGACTTCCGGGAGAAGATGATCTACGAGATCCAGACGGGCGGGAAGAACGAGTGCATGGACGTAAGCCGAAGGAGTTATATGTTCACCGCGCCGTATTCGTTTGATGACTTCATGATCGCTATGGAGTGGAACAGGAGTCCCAAGAGCCGATTCTGGCTGCCGAGAAGGAAGATATTGGAAGGCAGATTCGGAATCTGCACGGCGATAGAGAGCTTCATGGAAGAAGAGAGGGGCCGCAAACTCACCATGTCTACCCCTCCGGGAGCCGGCAAGAGTACGCTGATAAAGTTCTTAATGAGTTTCATCATGGGAAAATGGCCCGACAGCAAGAATATGTATATCTCATATTCGGACGGAATGGTAAAGATGATGATGGATGCCGTCCTGGACATGACTTCGGGTGACGAATACAACTTTCAGGAGATATTCCCCGGTCTTGGAAAGCCCGAAAAGAGTCTGGAGTACAATACCATCGGCTACCGTCCGAAGGGTGACGCGCAGACGTTCAATATGTGTTCCATCGGCGGGTCCATCACGGGCCGTACCAGAGCGGATAAGTTCCAGATATCGGACGATCTGGTAAAGAATGCGGAGGTAGCGCGTTCACCGGAGCGGTTGAACACCCTTTATGACGATTACACGGACACCATTTCTACCCGTCAGATAGGTGACGAGGTAAAGGAGATCATGTTGGGTACTATATGGAGCATATATGACCCTATCAGCCGCGAGAAAGCCAAGTATGAGGGCTTACCGGGATACCATTTCATCGCTCTGCCCGTGTGTGACGAGGAAGGACACAGCAATTTCGCCTATGATTGCCCCGACAACTACACGGACGAGAAGATAGCGCAGATTCGTGAGAAATTGGACCCCGTTACATTCAGCTGCCTATATCTTCAGAGGGGCATCCAGAAAGAGGGTATGCCGTTTACTGCTGAGCAGCTTACGTGGTATGACGGGGTATTGCCCGATGGAGAGCCTGACAACGTGTTTGCGTTCTGTGATGTGGCTTTTGGCGGCGGCGATTCCCTGTCCATGCCTATAGCCTACCAATACGGGCGGGATATCTTCGTGCATGACGTGGTGTTCAACCGCAAGGATAAGTCCATAACGGTGCCTATCGTGGCTCACAGGCTTGCTAGTTGCCATGTGAGGAAGGTGCGCTTTGAAGCAAACGTAGGCGGTCAGAGTTATGCTGACGAAGTGAGCGAGAAGATCAAGGAGATTCCCTATGCTTGCAACGTGACCTCGAAGAAAGCACCGAACACCATGAGCAAATTGTCTAAAATTGAGCAGTTTCAGCAGAATATTCGCGAAATTCACTTCAGAAGGGACAAAGGGCGCGGGCGGGAGTACGATCTGTTCATCAACGAGTTGCAGACTTTCTCATTCACCCAGAAGAATCTGCATGATGATGCCGCCGATTCTCTTGCCGGATTGTGTGATATGGCGATAAATGGAGTGGTGAAGATACAAGTATTAGGTGTCAGACCGTTCTAAAATGAATAATGTAACCCCATACCTTGTGGTGTGGGGTATTTTTATGCCCTTTTTTACAAATATCAGACTTACTCCGTACACTTCTGTTGTCCTCTAAAGGTTTTTTGTTAGTGTGGGAGATAGAGAACCTTTATTGTTTTCACTTTTCGCATACACCCACACCCGCCCGTGGGTGCAAACGCGGGCAGCTCCCCTTTTAAGTCGATTGTGAGGTAAACGCATGGAAGAGATCATTACATCAAACATGGGCTTATACGGTCGCAGACGCATTTATACGAATGCGGATGTCATCACGGCTGAGAACGTCCTTGAAGAAGTGAATAGTGCGCTCAATACCCACATGGAGAATCTGAAAGAGGAAGAGTATCTGTATTGGTATCGTCGCGGTTTGCAGCCGATTCTTGAACGAAAAAAAGAGATCAGGAGTGAAATCTGCAACAAGGTGACGATCAACAACGCAGACATGATCGTGACATTCAAGGACGGGTACTTTCTTACGAAGCCCGCAACATATATCAGCCGGAAAGAGGACGAGGGCATCACCGAGACGGTGAAGCAGCTGAATGAGTACGTCAATCTCTCCGGCAAGTATGAAGCAGATAATCAGGTCGTAGATTGGTTCCATACTGTCGGTCTTGGCGATCTGTATGTCGAGCCAAACGATGAACCGGGCATCCCGTTCAAGACCTATGCCCTTGACCCCAGAAGCGCGTGCGTGGCATACAGCCGTCAGCCGGGAAACAAGCCTGTAATGGCTATCAAGATTGCGGTTCAGGATAAGAAGGTCATGGTGGACGCGATCACGAAAGAGTATTTCTTCCGTCTCGAAGGCAAGACACTCAGCAATGACGAGCTGAAATATGGCTATGCTCCCGATGCTTCGGCATTCAACCTGAGATACCTCGGAGCCGAAGCTAACATCATAGGCGAAATCCCCATTGTTGAATATACATATAACAAGCTCCGCATGGGTGCTTTTGAGAACGTCCTGTCCATCATGGACGAGATCAACCTTGTGCAGAGTAACCGCATAGACGGCATAGAGCAGTTCATACAGAGCCTTATGATTCTGTATAACTGCGACCTGGACGAAGGACAGACGGCGGCATCCATCCGCAAAGCGGGTTTTGTGGCCTTAAAGAACAGCGGCGAGAATAAAGCCGATATCAAGGTCCTCAACGAACAGTTAGACCAGTCACAGACTCAGGTAACGCTGAAAGACCTTTATGAACAGATGCTTGACAAGGCGGGCGTTCCGAACTCGGTTCATGACGGCGGTTCAACTTCCGATACCGGGTCCGCTGTTTATCTCCGTAACGGGTGGGCAGTTGCCGACACTTGCGCGAGGAACACCGAGGACGAGTTCAAACAGGCGAATGCGTACTTTGACCGTATCATTCTTGCCATCTTGAAGAAGAAGATCGGGTTCAGCCTTAATCGTTCGGATTTTGAGTTAAAGATAGTCCGCAACGACCTCTCGAACCTTCTTGTAAAGACACAGGCGGCTATGAACATGAAGGATTTGGGATTCGCACCTGCACTTGCTTTTGAGCGTTCGGGCTTATCGAATGACCCGTTGACTGACGTTGAAGTCAGCAAGGAATACATCGAGAAGGTTTGGAGCAATCAGCCGACCGCACAGCAGACGACGGACGGAGACCCGAACGCATCTGTACAGAACTCTACCGAACCGAGGGACAGGACGGAAGGCGGTGAGCCTGATGCTGCTAAGGCTTGACGAACTGAACTCCCTACAGAGCGATATAGAGCGTTATCTGGGAAATAAGTCCAAGATAACGGACTTAATGCTCGATTGGCTTGCTCTCGCGTATGCAGACGGCAAGACGGACGTGGAAGATCAGCTGCGGGGCGAGACGGATATCCCGGTAGGGCGCATCCAAGAAGTGATATATTCCAAGGTCGGCGGCAAGACCGCTTTTGAGCGAATAGAAGATGACCTTGACAGCATCGAGGATCTGTTCTTGCTGTTCGAGAATGAACGTCAGAGGGTGTACAACACGGCGGGCCATGATACGGCTGAAAACCTCGGTGCGAAGTACAAGACGTGGCACACGATGCTTGATAACCGCGTCAGAGATTCACATGAATATCTCGAAGGCATGGTAAAGCCCATGAACGAACCGTTCTACACCTACAACGGAAATTCGGCTATGTACCCCCGGTCATTCGGTGAGCCGTCGGAAGATATCAACTGTCGCTGCTACGTTACATACACAAAGTGATTTACGGCTTTATGCCGTGGATATAACAGCAGAGACGCTGTATAAAAAACGCAAAACCACACTTAACGGCGCAACAGAAAGAACTGTTGTAAATCAAATGCAAAGGAGAAATTGAACATGGCAGAAGAAAACAAGAACACTAACCCTGAGAGCGAAGCAAAGGATAAGCCCGGTACTGCGGCAAAAACCGAGGACAAGAAGGACGAAGTTGATTACAAGGCCGAGTACGAGAAGATGCTTGCGGAGAACGCGAAACTGAAACAGGCCACGGATAAGGCTTGCGGAGAGGCCGCTGACTTCAAGCGTCAGTTAAGGGAAAAGCAGACCGAAGCCGAGAGAGCCGAAGCCGAGAGAGCGGAGAAAGAAGCCGCTACTCTTGCGGAGCTTGAAAAGTATCGTACTGAAAGCCGCATCAACGGCTATAAGACGAAACTCATGGAAAGCGGCTACGACCTTGAAACAGCTGCTTCAATGGCGGCGCAGTTACCCGAGGGCGTGGGTGATGATTTCTTCGCCAAACAGAAGGCTTTCATGGAGAACAAAGCAAAGTCCATTGAAGCCGAGTTGCTTAAAAAACAGCCCAAACTCTCACAGGGCGGCGGCCTTACTCAGAAGGATCTCGACAAATCCGAGTATGAGCAGATGCGCAAGTGGGCGGGGCTGTAATAACCGGAAGGAGACTTTAAATTATGGCTAACACATTTGAATTAGCGCAGAAGTTCTTACCCATCCTTGATGAAGTCTACATGAAGGAGAGTAAGTCAAGCGCACTTGAAACCAGAGACGGCGTTCTCTTCACAGGCGCAAACACCATCAAGCTGTATGAGACCCAGATGGACGGTCTCGGAGACTATGATCGTCAGAACGGATTCATTACCGGAGATGTAAACGGTGCATGGAACCCTTACACTCTCGAAATCGACCGCGGACGTTCGTTCACCATTGACGCGATGGACAACGACGAGACCCTCGGTATGGCATTCGGCACTCTTGCAGGTGAGTTCCTTCGCACGAGGGTCGCTCCCGAGAGCGATGCCTACACCTTCGCAAAGATCGCCGGAACAGACGGTATTTCCCACGGCACACACGATGCCCTCGCGGATATCACCGACGCTACCGACGAACTTGACAAGGGAATCGCGCAGCTCAACGAGGACGAAGTACCCGACACCGATAGACTTTGCTACGTTTCGGAGAAGTTCTATCAGAAGATCCAGGGCGCGATCACAAAGTCCATCACCAACACCGAGACCAACGTGAACAAGACCATTGAGGTTTACGACGGAGTACAGATCATCCGCGTTCCTCAGAGACGTTTCCTGTCCGCTATCACCCTGTATAACGGCAAGGACGCTCAGAAGGCTGGCGGCTATGTTCCCGCTTCAACAAACTACAACCTTCACTTCATCATGCTGCACAAGCCCGCTGTGAAGAAGGTCACAAAGCACTCGGTTCTCCGTATCTTCGCCCCCGACGTAAATCAGCAGGCCGACGCATACAAGGTTGACTACCGCGTATACTACGATGCTTTTGTAATGAAGAACAAGAAGAAGGGCATCTACTTCCTTCGTTCTGACGTGGCGAACACCTGATAACCCGTTGTTGATTGCCCCGCTCACTTTCCGAGTGGGCGGGGAATGCTTTTTTCAGAAGGAGAATTTGACTTATGGCATTCGCAATCACTACAAGTCCTGAAAAGCCGAAGTGGAAACCCGATTATTCCCCGGCAGACAGACAGGAGAACTATAACGCGATCATAGATTTTATCGGTGCATATCTGCCCCTTGCTGCCGTTGCGATCATCACGTATGACGCGGCTACAAAGGTGGCTACGCTTACGGCGCAGACCCCGAAGTACGGAACACTTTCCTATCAGTGGGCGGCATCGGATACCGAGGATGGAACATACACCGATATTTCCGACGCAACCTCGACAACCTTTACGGCTACTTCCACACAGAGTGAGAAGTATCTTGGCTGCAAGGTTACGAACACCCTGAACGGCGTAAGCACTACCGCGCTGATTAAGTGGGGCAAGCTGCCTGAAATCTCATAAGGCAGAGGAAGGAAGGTCTAAGCATGGTTAGACGTAACGAAGATGGTTCTATGTTCATCGGTGAAGTGGTGGAAGAGGTAAAGGCCGAGACGGAAACCGGGATAATCGGAGATCAGTTTTTGGAAGAAACCCCCGAAGAAACCAACGCGGAGATTGTGGAAGAAGTACCCACGGAGGCACCCGTGGTGAAGGAACCCACTCCGAAACCGAAAACATCGACACAGCGCAAGGCTCCCGGCAAGGGCAAGCGCAAATAACACGGCATTGAGAGGTAACGGATATGGATACAGCGAGTAAACTTGCGGTCGTTAAGACCTTTTTAGAGGTTGCACAGAATGACACCACTCTTGACAACGAAATATCCGTCTACCTCGATATGGCGAAGAACGAGATATTGAACTGGATGTACATTAACAAGCCGGACAAAAGGGCAACAGCAACCGAAGTGCCGACACGTTATGAAATGGTGCAGGTCAATGCGGTGATAAATGCTTATAACCACAAGGCCGCAGAGGGTGAGACTGTACATAACGAGAACGGCATTAATCGCACGTTCAAGTACGATGATATGGTTGCGTATGTCCGTACACACGTCTTTCAGGTCATCTAGGGGGTGAGTGTATGCGGTCTTTAGCGAGAAATAAGCAAAAGATTTATTACGCCCTTTACGGTGGCAAGGAAGAGATCAGGGATGAATGGGGGAATCTTACGGGCGAATCTCATCTGACTTACGGAGATCCCGTAGAGTACCGCATCAACGTATCTGCGGCACGTGGTACGGCTGACGTAGAACAGTTCGGTATCAATGCAAATTATACAAAGACAATGGTAACGAATGACCTT
Source organism: uncultured Lachnospiraceae bacterium (assembly GCA_946639085.1). Taxonomy (GTDB): domain Bacteria; phylum Bacillota; class Clostridia; order Lachnospirales; family Lachnospiraceae; genus UBA1258. The sequence goes on along the minus strand of CAMPBP010000019.1, from coordinate 2,128 downwards.
TCCTGTCCGATTGACGAGACAACGCGGTTATGGATAGGGATTGAACCTACGAAGCCGCACAATTACGTTGTAGTGTCGGTGGCAAAGTCAATCAATTCGATTACCTACGCAATAAGGGAAGTGAGCGTCACATGACGATCGAGTTTGAACTGTCCGAGAAGTCAATCGAAAACGCTATCCATCGTGTCGAGCTTTACCGCGATGACCTTAAAAAGAAAACGGAGATCTTTGCTGACAAACTGGCCGAGGATGTAAAGACCAATGCAGAGAATCAGTTGATCGAACACGTTGAGACGGGAGAGACATTTGATTCGTTGCGGATTGAAAAGACGGGCATTTACACACGTCATGTCCTTGTAAGCGGCGCGGCTGTATGGCTCGAATTTGGTACGGGTGTCGTAGCAAACCATGCCTATCCTGGTGAATACCTTCATCCCAAAGCTGTTGAGTTGGGTATGAAAGGCATCGGAACATACGGCAAAGGGAACGGCGCGAACCCGTGGGGATGGTGGTACATCGACGAAAGCGGACGTAAGCGGCATACCTACGGTATTCCCGCAACGATGTTCATGTATTATTCAGCGATGGCTACCAGAGACAAGATACCAGAAATGGCAAGGGGGATATTCCACACATGATTGATATTGAAAATGAAGTATTCAATACTGTTGCGAATGCGCTCCGGGCCATATACGGAGACGGCATATCCATTGACGGCGAGTATGTCGAGAGTCCGTCGGTATTCCCTTCCGTGAGTCTTGTCGAAGGTGACAATTCCGAGGTAGAGACGAACAGAACCCTCGCAAGGCTGCCTGAAACGGCTGCAAACCTCATGTACACGGCTAATGTCTATAGCAATAAGGCCACAGGCAAAAAGACCGAAGCAAAGGCGATTATGGACGTGGTAGACGAATGTATGCACAAACTCGGTTTTCGGCGCACGATGCGCTCACAGCTCCCGAACGTAGACCGTACCATTTATCGGGTTACGGCTCGTTATACACAGATTTTCCAAAAATTTTAACAGGAGGAATAAAGGCATGAATGAGATCGTTTCTGTCGGCGCAAGAATCAAGGTTGCGTTCGAGACAACTCCCGGCGTTAGACCTGTGGAGGGCTTTAAAACGGTGCTGAACGTTACCGAAGCACCCGAGATCGCTCTCTCACTTGAAACCATTGACGTTTCAAACATTACAGACTTAATCACCCGCTATGTTCCGGGCAGACAGGACCCCGGCGGTGAAAAGCAGTTCACAATGAACCATTCCGATGACGGAATCGTCGATTGGAACACCCTTGTTGCACTTGCGGAAACAAAGAAGGCAAGCGGCTTACGTTGCTGGTGGGAGTATAGATATCCCAACGCCGCAAACTCGTTCTTTTTCTGCGGAACACCGCAGATGCTCGGAAATAGCGGTATCACAGGCAACAGCGCGTCTACCCTTTCGGGCAGCGTGGTATTCGAAGAGTACGGAGGATGGCTGCCCCATTCGACCGAGATTACGCCTTCGGCTGCCGAGACTACTGTTGCAGTCGGCTCGACCGCTACCGTTACTCTTACTCACAGCGTAGGAGCTGTAGGCGTTACTTCGAGTAACCCCGGTGTTGCTACGGCTACCGAGAGTTCCGGCACAGTTACCATCACAGGCGTTAAGGCGGGTACTTCGATCTTTACGTTCAAGGACGGCAACATGGATTCCTGCAAGGTAGTTGTCGAAGTAACGGCGGCGTAAATAACGTGAGATAGAAACAGAGGACAGAGGTTCGCCACCTTTTCGAGCGTCCATGTGCGCCGATTACTCTGTTTTTATAAATAATTCAACCTACATGGAGGATATGATTATGGCAGAGAAAAAGACAGTAAACAAAGATGGTTCAAGGAACGTCAAGCCTATCCGATTACATGACAGCGTGACGGGCGATATCTACGTCTTGGAATTTAACCGAGAGACGGTTAAGTATGCCGAAGATAGAGGGTTTAGGGTAAATGCTCTTGATGAAGGCGCGATCGTCTCGGCAACGGAAGAACTGTTCTGGTATGCTTTTAAGATGCACCATCCGAATATCAGCAGAGCCGAAACGGACAAGATCCTGTACGACAAGCTGAAAGGACTGCCGAAGGGCATGA
>CAMPBP010000018.1 GCA_946639085.1 uncultured Lachnospiraceae bacterium | reverse complement strand
CTTCCCGATCTGTCCGATTTCGACGGAGTTATATTGGTTAAAAACACTCTTTATAACAAGGTAGTCGAAGAACGTCTTATAAGACAGATCACAGCGCACAATATACCCTGCGTATGTATCGACAGACTTGACGACAGGTTCGTGAACATCACTTCCGATGAGGAAGGATCGCTTTACGAGCTTACTGAACATATGATCAAAGAGCACGGTTGTAAAAAGATCTATCTTGCCATGGGTCTTTCCACGTCAAATGACAGCAAGTTAAGAGAAGCCGGTGCCATACGTGCCATAAAAGAAAACGGACTGGAATTCCACGATCATTACAAATATTACGGAAATTTTGAATACAGAAGCGGTATTGATGCGGTGAATTATTTTACCGAGCTTGATGAAGAGATGGCTGACTGTATCATCTGCGGAAACGATCAGATGGCTGTCGGTGTATGCGCTCAATTAAAGAAGCTTGGGTTAAAGGTTCCAAGAGACGTAAAGGTGACCGGTGTTGATTACGATTTTGTATCGAGAGTATGGACGCCCAGCCTTACCACAGTCAAAAGACAGCAATACCATAAAGGCTTAAAAGCCGTAGAGATCCTTCATAATTATGAAGATCATAAACCGGGTGAACTGTTACAACTTCCCGTGCTTATAAGTTACGGACAAAGCTGCGGCTGTAGCAATAAAGAAGAAAGTCATATTGAGGTCGACGAAGCACTTGCCATCGATCGTTACGAACAGACCGAACTCAATCAAAGGATCAAGTCGATGTCGGCGGATCTTCTGTCGTCGACAACGTATGAGACACTTATCGATAACATGCGAAGATACGCTTATCAGATGAATCCTACGGAATTGTATCTTTGCCTTAACATAAGACCGGAAACCAAGTTTTCGTATTCGGATTTTTCACAAAAGCTTCATTCTCCCGATGACGATACCGATTATACGGCGAAAGTTGCGAATGTGATAAGCTGTATCGACGGTAAAGAGGCGGAGACTTCGGATTCTTTTGACAAAAAAGATCTGTTGCCTCCCATAGCAAGAGGCGGACGCGGGGGAGTAACTTATTATTTCTTCCCGATACATTATTTAAACCGCAATTTCGGTTATGCCGTTATCGGAGAGTCGGGAGACCTTGTAAGAAACGATTTCTTCCCCGATTGGACCACTCAGTGCAGCAATGCTTTTGAAAACTTAAGAAAAACAACCCTCATGGATGAGATGATAAAGACCCTGGATAAGATGTGGATATACGACACGCTTACGGGTATCTATAACAGAGCGGGCTTTTTCAAACTTTCCGAGCCCATCGTCGAGGAAAGCGTTGAAAAGGGAACTCCGGTGTGCATTATTTTCCTTGATGTCGACGGTCTTAAGAGTGTAAACGACACTTACGGGCACGATGAAGGCGACAATCTTATTAAAGAAGTCGCCGGCATAATGAAAAACGTTAAAAAGCACGGCGAGATCGTAATGCGTTACGGCGGCGACGAGTTCGTGCTCATGGGAATAGGCTACGACGACAAGATGGCCGACGAATGCATTAACTCCATCGAAAATGCAATGGTGGAAGTCAATGAATCGGGTGCGCATCCTTTCAGTCTCGAGGCTTCGATAGGATATTTCATAACGACTCTCGATGACAAAGAAAAGCTTAATTCCATCATAGAAGAGGCTGACAGAGAGATGTACAAGAAGAAGTACGTAAAAAAGGCGCTCAAAAGAAAAGTAAAACAATAAAGGACATGGGAGACAAAGAAAAAATCAATGAAGAGATACATGAAGTACGTTAAACCGTACAAAACTGCCTTTATCTTAGGGCCGTTACTCATGATAGTCGAGATCCTCGGAGAAGTGATCATGCCCAAGCTCATGGCACTTCTTATCAATAACGGTATCGCCAACAAAGATTCGGGCTATATCGCCGCTATGGGCGGTTCAATGATAGGAATAGCTTTCCTTATGATGATCGGCGGTATCGGAGGAGCTTATTTCGGAGCAAAGGCGAGTATCAACTTTGCTGCCGATCTAAGGAACGATACTTTCAAAAACGTTCAGAAGTTCAGCTTTGCAAATATCGACAATTTCAGCACAGGTTCTTTGGTAACACGTCTTACAAACGATATCACACAGATTCAAAACCTCGTAAACATGTGTCTTCGAATGATGCTTCGCGCACCGGGAATGCTTATCGGCGCGATCATCATGGCATTTGTCATGAATGCAAGACTTGCGGTCATAGTTTTGATAGTCGTTCCGATCATCATTACCCTGATAGCGATAATAATAAGGCTTGCTTTTCCTCGCTTCCAGGCTTTGCAGGACAGAGTGGACAAACTCAATTCCGCGATCAGAGAAGCCCTTACAAACGTAAGAGTCATCAAGTCGTTTGTAAGAGACGATTTTGAAAAGGCCAAGTTTGAAGAGGCGAATTCGGAACTTAAAGAGAGCTCCATGAGAGCCTTTAAAGTAATGATCACCACAAGTCCCCTGATGGGTCTTATGATGAACATCACTACAATGGCAGTCGTATGGTACGGCGGAAAGCAGATACTTGTGGGTGATATGCCGGTGGGAGATCTTACCGCATTTACAAGCTATGTTGCACAGATACTCATTTCGCTTGTAATGTCTTCGTTTGTTATACTTCAAAGTTCACGTGCGATCGCTTCCGCAAGACGTATCAACGAAGTTCTGGACTGCGAAAGCGATATAAATGATGAGCACGCTGCTTTCCCCGATAAACTTGTGGATAGCGGATCGGTAGAGTTTAAGAACGTTACTTTCAGATACTACAAAGAAAGTACCGAACCGGTTCTTGATCATGTTTCATTTAAGATAGAAAGCGGCGAAACGGTAGGAATCATCGGTTCTACCGGATCGGGAAAGACTACGCTTGTTTCGTTCATTCCCCGTCTTTATGACACCGACGAAGGAGAAGTGCTCGTCGGAGGTATAAACGTCAAGGATTATTCGCTTAAGCATTTAAGAGACGGTGTTTCGATGGTGCTTCAGAAAAATGTTCTTTTCTCGGGTTCCATCGAAGAAAACTTAAAGTGGGGCAAAGAAGATGCAACGCTTGAAGAGATAAGAAGTGTCGCAGACATGGCTCAGGCCGACGGATTTGTATCCGAATTTGCCGAAAAATACGAGACCGAACTCGGACAGGGCGGAGTTAACGTATCGGGTGGCCAGAAGCAGAGACTGTGTATCGCAAGAGCCATGCTCAAAAAGCCGAAGATATTGATACTCGACGATTCCACAAGTGCGGTAGATACCGCGACAGAGGCGCGTATAAGGGAAAGCCTTAAGTCTTATTGCCCCGATACCACAAAGATAATAATCGCTCAGCGTATCTCATCGGTCATCGAAGCCGACAAGATCGTTGTTCTCGATGACGGAAAAGTGGTGGGCATCGGTACTCATGACGAGCTTATGAAGTCGACCGAAGCTTATCAGGAAATATATTATTCGCAGATGGATAAGGAGGTGGGCTAAGGTGAAAGAAGAAACCAGACTCCGCCTCGAAGAAAAATACAGAAAGAAAAGTGAGGCATATATAAAATCATTAAGCGATCCCGCAAAAGCCGCTCAGATGGGCGGAGGGAGACGCCGAGGTCCGGGCTCAATGGTCGGAATGGGCAAGCCCAAGGATGCCGGAAAGAGCATAAAACGGTTATTCGGATACATGAAGAAAGACGCACCGCTCATAGTGGTAGTCGGAATACTGGTGCTTATCAGTTCATTTGCGAATCTGGCAGGTTCTTATGTATTAAGGCCCGTTATCAACGGCCTTATGGTAGCCGTGGGCATGTACGAAGAGGGACAGGTCAAGACGCTTTCTTTATCGACGGGTATAGTACTTATGGCGGTGATCTTCCTTTCAAGCGTGTTCGCACAGTACATATATCAGCGCATTATGCTGGGCGTATCGCAAAGGGCACTTCTTAAGTTAAGGAACGAACTGTTTGAGAAGATCAGCAGACTTCCTTTGAAATTTTACGATACAAACGACACCGGCGATATCATGAGCCGCTTTACGAACGATGTGGACTCCATCGGAAACATGTTAAACAACACGATCGCATCTATCATTTCGGGTGTGATCTCTTTGGTAGGAACGCTTTGCCTGATGATATATACAAACATCTGGCTTACGATCGTGACACTTGTTTTCTCACCCGTGATCATACTTGCGGCCAAGGCTGTCGCCACAAGATCGAGAAAATATTACAAGCAGCAGCAGGCGGCTCTCGGATCGCTTAACGGCTACATCGAAGAGACAATAAGCGGGCAGAAGATCGTCAAAGTGTTCAATCACGAAGAAGCATCGATTGACGAGTTTGAGTACCTTAATACAGATCTTCGCAACAAGCAGCTTTCCGCACAGTTTTTCGGCGGTATAATGTGGCCTGTTATGGGTAACTTAAGTCAGGTATCGTACGCCATTACGGCTACGGTCGGCGGTATTTTGTGCGTGCTTCGGGGCTTTGACGTCGGCGGTCTTACGACCTTTGTAAACTACTCACGGCAGTTCTCCCGTCCCATAAACGAGCTTTCCATGCAGGTTACCGAGATATTCTCGGCTCTTGCCGGAGCGGAGAGAGTATTTGACATAATGGATACCCCTCCGGAACTTCCCGATAAAGAAAATGCCGTTTCACCCGCACCTTTAAAGGGCGAGATCGTGTTAAAGGATGTGACGTTTGGCTACGTCGAAGGACAGACGATACTTAAAAATGTTTCTTTCTACGCCAAACCCGGACAGAAGATCGCTTTGGTGGGTTCCACCGGAGCCGGCAAGACCACGATCACGAATCTTATCACAAGATTTTACGATATAGATTCGGGTTCGATCACGATCGACGGCGTGGATATAAGAGATTACAAGAGAGATTACCTGCGTAAGAACATAGCGATGGTTTTGCAGGATACGCATCTTTTCAGCGGAACGGTCAAAGAGAACATTCGTTACGGCCGTCTTGACGCAACCGATGAAGAAGTCATCGAAGCCGCAAAGCTTGCAAGCGCCCACTCGTTTATCATGAGACTCGAGAACGGTTATGATACCGTGCTCGAAGGCGACGGAGCAAACTTAAGTCAGGGCCAGAGACAGCTCCTTAATATCGCGCGTGCCGCAATTTCAAAGGCACCCATTCTTATACTCGATGAGGCTACCAGTTCCGTCGATACCCGTACGGAGCGTCATATCGAACACGGTATGGACAGACTGATGAAAGAACGCACTACGATAGTTATTGCACACAGACTTTCAACGGTCAGAAATGCAAATGCGATAATCGTGCTTGAGCACGGCCAGATCATAGAAAGAGGAGACCATCAGGAACTTCTTGATATGAAGGGCAGATATTACGAATTATATACAGGAAAGTCGGAACTTGAATAATGTGGGCATTTGAGAACGTATTTTACCAGATTTATACACTTGGATTTTGCGGAGCGCCGTTTGAAAACGACGGTATTTTGGAGCACAGGATTTTGAAAGTCCTTGACTACATACCGCATTTAAAAAGGCTTGGGGTGAAATGCGTTCTTTTTAACCCACTGTTTGAATCGGACACTCACGGATACAACACCCGTGACTACAGATCTTTGGATGTGAGACTCGGAACAAACGAAGATTTTAAGCGCGTTTGCGACGCACTTCATGCAGAGGGCATAAAGATTGTGCTGGACGGAGTGTTCAATCATTGCGGCAGAGGCTTCTTCGGATTCAAAGACGTTTGCGAAAAGAAGTGGGAGTCCGAGTACAAAGACTGGTTTTACATTAACTTTGACGGTAACGATGCCTGGAACGACGGCCTTTGGTATGAAGGCTGGGAAGGCAATTACGATCTTGTGAAGTTTAATCTGGCCAATTATCATGTGGCGGATTATCTTATCGACAGCGTACGCATGTGGGTAAATGAGTTCGGTATAGACGGACTGCGCCTTGACGTTGCGTATTGCATCAATCCCGATTTCTTAAAGCGCTTAAGGTGGGAAACATCTCAGATGAAAGAAGATTTCTTTTTGATGGGTGAGATGATCCACGGCGATTATAACAGACTTGTTAACGACGAAATGTGCCATTCCGCAACGAATTATGAGTGCTACAAAGGCATGTATTCGGCCTTTAATTCAATGAACCTTTTTGAGATAGTGCATTCTCTCCTTCGGCAGTTCGGCCCCGAGCAATGGACGCTCTATAAAGGAAAACATCTTTTGTCTTTCGTTGACAATCACGATGTCACAAGGATCGCGACGATACTTAACAATCCCGCACATCTTAAACTTGTGTACGGTATGCTCATGGGCATGCCGGGAATTCCCACAATCTACTACGGAAGCGAATGGGGTATCAGGGGCAATAAATCCGACGGCGATCCCGCACTTCGTCCGGCGGTGGATCATCCCGAATGGAACGAATTGACCGACGCCGTGGCCATGATGGTTAACGCGCGTCAGAATTCAAAAGCTTTAAATTACGGCGATTTTAAATCCCTTGTTTTAACAAACCGTCAGTGTGTTTTCGAACGCAACTGCGACGACAGCCGTGTTATGGTTGCGATAAACGCAGACGAGAATCAATACACCGCGCATTTCGATGCCCGTGCGGGCCGTGCGCGAGATCTTATTACAGGTGCTGAGATAGACTTTGGCGGAGGACTTGATATCCCCGGCTATACGGTATATTTCCTGGAACCATTTTAATCGTTGACAATTCGTACATGCGTTCGTATAATTGTAACAGAGGGCGAACAAATGTACGAAATCAGTCAGGATCTTTCATTGGACAAAAAACTTGAAATACTTTCGGACGCGGCAAAATATGATGTGGCGTGTACTTCCAGCGGCTCGGATCGAAGAGGTCAAAAAGGGATGCTGGGAAACTCCTGCGCTGCGGGCATATGTCACAGTTTCGCTGCTGACGGAAGATGTATCTCCCTTCTTAAGATATTGATGACCAATCATTGCGTGTACGACTGCAAGTATTGCAAAAACCGCAGGTCCAACGATATTGAGAGGGCAACTTTTACTCCGAGGGAGATATGTACCCTCACGACGGAATTTTACAAAAGAAATTATATAGAAGGTCTTTTCTTAAGTTCCGGGGTTATTAACAGTCCCGATTACACTATGGAGAAGATGTGTGAGACGTTAAGGCTTCTTCGGACCGAGTACAGATTTAACGGTTATATTCATATAAAGGCCATTCCGGGTGCTTCTTCCGAACTTATTAATTCCGCGGGTCTTCTTGCAGACCGCATAAGCATCAATATGGAGCTTCCTACCGAGGAAAGCCTCTCTTTGCTTGCTCCCAACAAATCGGTAAAGAACATAGTCACTCCCATGAACTCCATCTCCACTGCCATAGCTTCCCACAGACTGGCCATAGGGAAAGATGCGCGAATGGAAAGAGCAGTGATAAACGACAGGCTTTCTCATACCATCTTTTCGGGTAACGACCGGGCTAAGAATATCGGTACGGCCGGATCAAAAGGGATCGAAGAGGCGGTCAATTCCGCATTACTATCCAACAATGTAAATAGGGGCGGAAGTTTTCTTCCTGCCGATCCGAAGGACAAGTCTTTAAGGCGTCCTTTTGCTCCCGCGGGGCAGAGTACCCAGATGATCATCGGAGCGTCAGAGGAGTCCGATTATGACATCATGAGCACCGCACAGCTTTTGTACAAAGGCTTTGATCTTAAACGCGTTTTTTACTCTGCCTACATTCCCTTAAACGACGATTCTGCGCTTCCTTCTTTGGACACTCCGGTGCCGCTTTTAAGAGAGCACAGGCTCTATCAGGCGGATTTTCTTTTAAGATATTACGGATTTGGCATATCCGAGCTTCTCTCGGACGACAAGCCCAATTTCGATACAAGGATCGACCCCAAATGTGAGTGGGCGTTAAGGCATCTGGGTGACTTCCCTGTTGAAGTCAACAAGGCTTCTTACGATCAGCTTATTAGAGTTCCGGGAATAGGGCCTACCTCGATCAAAAGGATCATGAGCGCCAGACGCTACGGTCATGTCAATTTCATGATGCTTAAAAAGATGGGCGTTGTGTTAAAGAGAGCTCAATTCTTTATAACCTGTGACGGACATATGATGGGGAACATTCCCATCGAAGAACAGTTTATTTTAAACCGCCTTACCGACGCGGACAGAAAGACTTCCTATCAGATACAAAACCCCGACAATTCGGTTCAGATGAATCTGTTTAACGATTTCGGCTTGTCTGCAGGATCGGCTTAACCATTCGGAGGGAAAGTGAGAGTTTTTATATGCGAACATAACTGGGAAGCCATGCTTTCCTGTATATACGATGCCTGGAGCAGCAAGCTGGGACATGCGAACATACGCCTCACCACGCAAGAACCCGAGCAATACTCGCTTCTTGATGAGTATGTTACTGTAAGCTTTGACAGAGGCAAGGCGGAAAGTGTGATGGATGCGGTAAACCTAAAGATTTCTCCGCAGGTCTATTCCGAGATCGCTTATGCAGCCATGTCTTCCGAAGAAGACGCGCTTGATACGATATACAGAGTATTGATCCTGGGCTTTGCTTACGGACCCAATGTCGTTAAGATGGTGGGGTACAAAGACGTTTCAAGGTTCTTTGATATAAGACGCGCCGTAGGCAATGAAGTGCACCATTTCATTGAGTTTGTGCGCTTCCATGAGATACGACGATCATTGTATGTGGCTCACATAGAGCCAAAAAATCACATAGTCGGAGCGCTGGGAGGTCATTTTAGCGACCGCATGCCTTCCGAAAACTGGATGATAATCGACGATGTCCATAAAGAAGCAATCGTTCATCCAAAAGATGAAGATTTCTATTTCAAAAAGCTGAGTGATGATGAGTTTACACGGCTTCTTTGTACCGAAGAGGAAAACGACGAATATACCGATCTTTGGAAAGTCTTTTTTGACTCGATCGCGATAAGCGAACGATTCAATCCGAAACTGCAGCGAAATCTCTTCCCGATATGGAAAAGAAAGCATGCTGTCGAGTTCAAATGATGTAAAAACAGGCAAAAATGACCGCTTGGTAACCGGTTATGTACCGCTTGGTAGTGCAAGTATTGTTGCCTTATATTGTGCTTTATACAATGTGTTCATAACAAGCAAACCCGTACAAAACGAAAGAGAGGAAATGTTATGAACACATTTAATTTGAAAGAAAGTATGGAGCATCTTAATAAGCTCAAAGAAGAAAATGCAACCACACAGAAGAAAGGTCTTCCCTTTATGATGGCTTCGGTCCTTATATGGACGATCATTCTCATCATAAGACTTCTCGACATGAAGACAGGCGCGATGAACCTCGCCACCTTCTGCTGCTCGGTCCTATTGTTGCCGCTTGCGTTTGTGTTTTCAAAGGTTTTAAAAGCTGATATCTTTAAAAAGATGGAAAATCCGATCGCAAAGCTCGGATTTCTGGCTACTTTGAATCAAATGTTGTATATTGTTATTGTGATGTGGGCTTATTCTGATTGCCCGCAGGCAATGCTCATGATATATGCGATGGTATTCGGAGCTCATCTTTTACCCTTCGGCTGGCTGTACGATACCAAATCGTATACAGTGGTTTCGATAGTCGAAACGATCGCAGCAATGGTGATCAACCTTGTGTTTGGCGCAGTGGCGATGGCAGCATTTATGATCGTAATGCAGATCATTTTGAGCATTGTTCTTTATACCGATGTAAGGAAGGTCAACGAAGTAAGTGAGAGTCGAGATCAATATCGATCAGCATGAACCGGAGCTTTTTGTCGAGATACATTGCAACGATGTGACAGATAATGTGTCGAGGCTTAAAAGGCATATTGAAAATTACGGAACAGGCATAAAGGCATCGAAAGACGGCGAGACGGTAATGCTCAAACTCAGTGCGATCCTTTATGCCGAATCCGTCGACAAAAAAACTTTTGTCTATACCGAGAGTAAAGTTTACGAGACTGACAAGAGACTGTACGAGCTTGAAGAAATGCTCGACAAGCGTGATTTTTTCCGCTGTTCGAAGTCCGTTATCGTAAATATAGGTAAGATCGAAAAACTAAAGCCCGAGATCACAAGAAACATTCTGGCAACGCTATCAAACGGTGAAGTCATCGTGGTCTCGCGTCGTTACGCAACGGAGCTTAAAAAGCTCATCGGTATAAGTTAAGGAAGAAGATATATGAGAGGAATAAAAGATTTACTTATTGTATTAAGAAACGGCATAGCCTTCACATTTTCATGGCTCATATTGCTCATTGTTATCGCTTCCCTCTTTTCCAGAACAGAATCGATATCGGTCTCCACCATTATCAAAGTATTCGCACTTTGCGTATGGGGCGTTTTCAGTTTCATCATAAGTTTTAAGTTTGAGAAAGTGACTAAAAGAGGCTTCATCTTTTCACTCACTTTGTTTTACATCCTGTTCATTCCCGTTGAAGTGCTGCTGTTTTATCTTCTCGGAATGTTCAAATCTTCCGGAAGCCTCATCCAGTGGAGCATCTTTGGCATCATCGTTCTCGTCGCTTACCTTGCCGCTCTGTTCATTGACATTTTTGTATTCAGGAAAAAAGAAAAACTCTACACCGAAAAGATCAGGGAATACATAGAGATTAAGGACAGATAGTCTTCTCATTACGCCCCGCCTGTGACTCGAATCAAATTAAGCAAGACAGCTTATCTGTCTTGCTTTTTTTATGCCTGAATTATTCAATCTCAAGATTGGGCAGGGAGTTATAATCGGCTTTCCTGCCCAAAACTATCAATCTAATGTTTGGGCAGGGGAATAAAGATGTCCTTTCCTGCCTGAAATGGTGATTTGCTTGATTAGGCAGGAAATATGCGGCAAATTTCTGCAGACTCCCAATCTTTCTATTGACATCAATTTGTCGGTAGTGTTACGATACGAAACAAGATAAAGGTGATGACGAAGAGGAGTATGTCACGGCGGTTTTCAGAGAGAGCGCGGGCGGTGAAAGCGTTTAAACTTAAATGACAGAAGGTAGCTTCCGAACCGGTCGGGCGAAAGGCGGACAGATGGCCGAACAAGTAGCTTGACACGTGAGCTCACGTTACAGGGCAGACTCTAAATGGAGTTACTAAGGCGCATGTCGCAAGATATGTGCGAACAAAGGTGGTACCGCGTATTATACGCCCTTTGCTGACATTGTCGGCAAAGGGCTGTTTTTTTTCCTTTGCCACGAAGAAAGGAAGGTAAATATGAAGAAAGAACTGGAAAAAACGTACAATCCCAAAGGGATGGAAGACAGGATCTATCAAAACTGGCTTGATAAGAAGTATTTTCATGCCGAAGTAGATGAGACAAAGAAACCTTTTACGATCGTGATCCCGCCCCCGAACATCACGGGACAGCTCCATATGGGACATGCGCTTGACAACACTATGCAGGATATCCTTATCCGTT
>CAMPBP010000017.1 GCA_946639085.1 uncultured Lachnospiraceae bacterium | reverse complement strand
TATGCGGAAGGTTTTGTAAAGATGTTCTCCTGCATCTGCCCTCATACGGGTGAAGAACTTTGGAACATCCTCGGACACGATTCAACCATCGCATACGAGAAATGGCCCGAGTACGATGAGGGACTTTGCAAGGACGATACCATCGAGATCGGTGTTCAGGTTAACGGTAAAGTTAAAGGCACCATCGAAGTAGGCGTTGACGAGGATTCCGACAGCGCACTTAAGAAAGCTCACGAGCTTTCCGGCGTTAAAGCGGCCTGCGACGGCAAGACCATCGTTAAAGAGATCTACGTAAAAGGACGTATAGTAAATATCGGAGTTAAGGGATCATATCCCGCTCGAAAGAGCGGGACATTTTTTCGGATATTGACTGTAAAGTTTTTGCAAAAACAGTTTGTTTCTTAAATGAGTATTTGTTACAATACTGTTGATGACTTTTTAGGAGGAATTATGAAATGGCGATGAGACTTGTTACACGTTCGGATTTTGACGGACTTGCATGCGGTGCGCTCCTGTTGGAAGCCGGAGTTATAGATCATTGGATGTTCGCACATCCCAAGGATCTTCAGGACGGACTTGTCGAGATCACTGAAAACGACTGCCTTGCAAATGTGCCTTACGTGCCCGGTTGCGGAATGTGGTTCGATCATCATTCAAGTGAAATGGAACGTCTTGAACTTGCCGGCAAATACAAGGGAGAAAGCAGGATCACACCTTCTTGCGCAAGGATCATTTATGAATATTACGGCGGCAAAGAAAAGTTCCCGAACTTTGACGATATGATGGTTGCCGTTGATAAAGTTGACTCCGGTAATCTTACGATCGATGAGATCATGAACCCCACCGGATGGATATTGGTAGGATTTTTGATGGATCCCAGAACAGGCCTCGGAAGATGGCGCAAGTTCACCGTATCAAACTACCAGCTTATGGAGAAACTCATGGTAGCCTGCAAAGACAAGACTACCAAAGAAATACTCGCTATGCCCGACGTTATCGAAAGAATCGAAGTTTACAACGAGCAGACCGAGAACTTTAAAAAGATGGTTACCGAGCATACAAGAGTTGAAGGAAAGGTTATCATTACCGATCTTCGCGGTGTTGAGCCCATCTACACCGGTAACCGTTTCATGATCTACAGTATGTATCCCGAGCAGAACATTTCCGCATGGATCGTAAGCGGACGCGGCGGCATGGGATGCTCTGCAGCAGTAGGCTACAGCATCATCAACAAGACCTGCGACGTCAACGTAGGAAGCCTTATGCTTAAGTATCACGGCGGCGGACACAAGAAAGTAGGTACCTGCCAGTTCACAGACGAGAACATGGCTACCGAACTTCCCAAGATGCTGGAAGAGCTTTGTACCATGGCAAATCAGTAAACAAACATTTACGAGGAGACCGAAAAAAGGTCTCCTCTTTTTATTTGAAAAAAGCGCGGTGTTTCAATATTGACAAAGAATAACACTATTTTGAGGCAAAAAGTGAAAAAATATTGATTAGGTAGCGTGATAACGTGGTAACACACTAAAGTAAATATGGTTATGTCAACCATTTCTATGTGGATTATGCACAATAATATCCATGAGCAACCATTTGCGCATAGTGAAATATAACAAAATATCAAAAATGTTCAATTTCTTCTTGAACCCTCGTGAAAAAACTGATAAATATTTAATTAACAGGGGAAAACAATAAAGTAACAAAGGGAATTTTCTTATTGCAAAATAAGGGAATGCAAAGGAGAGGAAAACTGTGAAGAATAACAGGATCAAAGTAAGACGGGAAATCAGAACTGAAATATGGGTAGCAATACTTGCAATCTTAGCGCTGAGTGCATGCTACTTCTTCAGGGGATGCAAATACGATCTTTTGGTTACGATACTTGGTATGGTAACCGTATTTTTCGGAACGGGTTCTTATTCGTAAGAAACGCTAAAATAACTTGAATCTTTAATCTGGCAGTTTAATCCTAACAGGAAAGAAGCGATCGACCGATCGCTTCTTTTTTGTTTGATAACAGGTAACATTCAATCTTGACATATTGAATCAAGATTGCTATCATGAAAACGGAAAACGATTTCCGTATTAACAAGGGAGGAAGATCACTATGGTTTCGATCAAAGATGTTGCCAAGGAGGCAGGTGTAGCGGTATCTACCGTATCTAAAGTATTAAACAGCTATCCCAATGTCAGTGAAGCTACGAGAAAGAAGGTCAACGAAGCGGCCAAGAAGCTTAACTTTGTACCCAATGCCGTGGCGAGCGCACTTTCAAGTAAAAGAGTCGCAAGAATTGCCATTCTTATGAATCAGGCGGCACAGGCGACTGCGATCGATGAGATCGATATGAGTTATATTTCGGGAGCGATCGTAAAAGCGAAAGAAATAGGACTCGATGTCATCACGATCTTTTATTCCATGTTTGAGGACAAGCCCCTGAACGAGCTTATCGCATATTTAAGATCCCAGAGCATTGCGGGCCTTTTGATATACGGACTTTCAAAAGACGACGATGTACTCATCGAACTTGTAAAGAGCGAAGAGTTCAAGTGTGTAGTCGTTGATGCGGATATCGTAAACGAACGTACTTCCTGTGTCATGATAGACCAGGCTCAGGCACAGTACGATGTTGTAAATGAAGTGTTAAAGACCGACAGCGCAAGCCGTATCCTTTATATAAAGGGAAAAGACAACGGTTTCGTTACGGAGTTAAGAACCGCAGGTATCAAGCGTATATGCGAAGAACGCGGCATCGAGCTTATGATCGAGCAGGGTGAGTTCTCAGAGAAGAAAGCCCGGGAGATCACATTCGCAAAGGCTAAAGATTGCGACATGATCGTATGCGCATCCGATATGATGGCCATAGGCGCCATGAAGGCACTTACCGAGATGGATATCTTCAGACCTGTCTGCGGTTTTGACGGTATAACACTTATGGGTTACGCGGGAAAACAGATGAACACCGTAAAACAGGACTTCTACAACATTTCCGCAACCGCAGTCGAAGAGATCGACAGATTGAGATCGGGCGAGACCGGACGTAAAGTCGTTCCCGAGCACAAAGTGGTCAAATTACAGTATCTTGACATTATAAGATAGGGGGTTGTTACTATGTCACTTCGCGCAGATATGCAAAAAGAAGTAATGTTAATGAATATGGAGACCGAACTCGAAGACAGAGCAAAACGCCAGTATGGCAAAGCTTTTTTCGAGTGCGACAACAAAGAGGTCTATTTCATTTTACTTTCACTTACCAAAGAAATGTGTGAGCTTGCCGAGAGGATAAGCGGAGACAAGAAGGTTTATTATATTTCCGCAGAATTTCTTATCGGAAAGCTTTTGTCGAACAATCTTTTGAACCTCGGTCTTTACGACAAGGTTGAAGAGATACTTAAAAAGAGCGGAAAGACTCTCGCCGAAATAGAAGAGTTTGAGCCCGAACCTTCGCTCGGTAACGGCGGCCTTGGAAGACTTGCGGCATGTTTCCTCGATTCCATGGCTACCCTTGGCATTCACGGCGACGGAATCGGCTTAAACTATCACTTCGGATTGTTTAAGCAGGTTTTCAAGAACAAACTTCAGAAGGCGGAAAAGAACGACTGGATCGAACCCAAGTCATGGCTTGTGGACACCGGTGTTTCTTTCCCCGTGCAGTTTGGAAACATGACCGTTCATTCAAAACTCTACGACATCGATGTTGTGGGCTTCAGAAACGGTACAAACAAGCTTCATCTTTTCGATATCGAGTCCGTTGACGAATCCATCGCAGAGCAGGGCATTGACTTTGATAAGACGAAGATCAAAAAGAATCTGACACTTTTTCTTTATCCCGATGATTCCGATGAAGCAGGAAATCTTTTGAGGGTTTACCAGCAGTACTTCATGGTTTCAAACGCAGCTCAGCTCATCTTAAAAGAGTTAAAAGAGCAGCAGTACGATTTAAGAAGAATGTACGATTTCTGCGTCATCCAGATAAACGATACCCATCCTACACTTATCATTCCCGAGCTTATAAGAATACTTGTAAACGACAAGGCATTCACCATGGACGAGGCGATCGAGGTCGTAAGCAAGTGTATCGCATACACGAACCATACGATACTTGCGGAAGCCCTTGAAAAGTGGCCTCTTGAGTATATCGAGAAGGTTGCTCCCCAGCTCGTTCCCATCATCAAAGAGCTGGATAAGAGAGTTAAGGCGCTTCACCGTTCATCCAAGGTGCAGATCATCGACAAGGAAGGTCTTGTGCACATGGCTCACCTTGATATTCATTACGGATTCTCGGTTAACGGCGTTGCGGCTATCCACACCGAGATCTTAAAGAACACCGAGCTTAACGCGTTTTACAAGCTCTATCCCGAGAAGTTCAACAACAAGACCAACGGTATCACCTTCAGAAGATGGCTTCTTTCCTGCAACCACGAACTTTCGGATTACATCACTTCTCTCATCGGACCTTATTACAAAAAGGACGCAACCCAGCTTGAGAAGTTATTGGAGTACAAAGAAAACGAAATGGTACTCGATCGTATCTCCGAGATAAAGATGGACAACAAGAAGGCTCTTGCCAAGTACATCGCTGAAAAAGAAGGCATAACCATCAATCCTCATTCGATATACGATATCCAGGTTAAGCGACTTCATGAGTACAAGCGTCAGCAGATGAACGCTTTGTACATCATACATAAATATCTTGAGATCAAGCACGGAAGGATCCCTTCAACGCCCATCACTTTCATCTTCGGCGGAAAAGCGGCTCCGGCTTACGTGATCGCAAAAGACGTGATCCATCTTATTTTGACGATTGCAGACATTGTGAACAACGATCCCGAAGCATCGAAGTACATGAAGGTCGTAATGCTTGAGAACTACAACGTAAGTTACGCTGAAAAGGTCATTCCCGCATGTGACGTTTCCGAGCAGATATCACTTGCTTCAAAGGAAGCCAGCGGAACGGGCAATATGAAATTCATGCTTAACGGTGCCGTTACTCTCGGTACAAGAGACGGAGCGAACGTTGAGATCGGCGAGCTTGTAGGCGAAGACAACATCTATTTCTTCGGCGAAGATTCGGATTCGGTGATCAAACATATTGCGAAGAAGGATTACAAGCCTCACGATTATTACGATAAATCCAAGACAATCCGTACGGCCGTTGACTTTATCACAAGCGAGAAGTGCTTAAAGGCCGGCATGCGCGAGAATCTTGAGAGATTAAAAAACAATCTCATTAACGATGATCCTTTTATGACGTTTCTTGATTTTGAAGCATATATCAAGCGCAAAGAAGAGATCTTCGCAGATTACGAGAAGCGTACTCTTTGGAAGAAGATGATGCTTACAAACATTGCCAACGCAGGTTTCTTCTCATCTGACCGCACCATCGCAGAATACAACCGCGACATATGGCACATCAATGCTTAAAGTGTTATTATTATAGAACAATGTAAACAGTAACGGTCCTTGGGAGGATTACGATATGCGTTCAAGCGGTATTTTGATGCCGATCTTTTCACTGCCGAGTAAGTACGGAATCGGCGGTCTTACTAAAGAAGCATATGATTTCGTTGATTTTTTGAGCGATGCAAAGCAGAAGTATTGGCAGATACTTCCGCTGGGACCGACGGGTTACGGTGATTCGCCGTATCAGTCGTTCTCCACATTTGCGGGCAATCCGTATTTCATCGACCTCGATGAGCTTGTAAAAGACGGGCTTTTAACCGAGGATGAGTGCGCACGCTACGATGCTTCGGGAGACGATGAATACATCGATTACGAGAGGGTTTATTTCAACCGTTTCGATCTTTTGAGGATCGCTTACGAAAGAAGCAACATAAGAAACAACAATCTGTTTTGCGAGTTCATTCATGACAACGCTTACTGGCTCGACGATTACGCACTTTTCATGGCGGTAAAGCGTGAGTTTGGCGGAAAAGCATGGATCGAATGGGACAAAGATATTCGTGTCCGCACCCCCGAAGCGTTGGAACGCTACAAAAGGGAACTTTGGGACGAAATAGATTTCTTTAAGTTCCAGCAGTACTATTTCTCAAAGCAGTGGAAAGCCCTTAAACACTATGCAAACGACAAGGGAATAGAGATAGTGGGTGACATCCCGATATACGTTGCCTTCGACTCCTCCGATGCCTGGTCCCATCCGGAACTTTTCGAGCTCGATAACGAGAACATACCGATCAAAGTTGCGGGATGCCCGCCCGATCCTTTTGCAATAACGGGTCAGCTTTGGGGCAATCCGCTTTACGAGTGGGAATACCACAAAAATACCGGTTATGACTGGTGGGTAAAGAGAATAGGATATTGCTTCGATCTTTATGACGTGGTGAGAATAGACCACTTCAGAGGCTTCGACGAATACTATGCGATCCCTTACGGAGATCCCACCGCGGAGAACGGCGAATGGAAGAAAGGCCCCGGATACGATTTCTTTGCAACCATCAACGAGAAACTGGGCGCAAAGAAGATTATTGCCGAAGATCTGGGCTTTTTGACCGATTCGGTCAGAGACCTTGTAAAGCAGACCGGATACCCCGGAATGAAGGTTCTTCACTTTGCTTTCGACTCATCGCCTCACAGCGAATACCTTCCTCACATGATAGGTCACAACAGCGTCATCTATACAGGCACTCATGACAATGAGACTTCCAGAGGCTGGTATTTAAGAAACTGCGAAGAAGATAAACGCACCGCAAAGTATTTCGATGATTACACGGGAAATGATTTTGTGGACACCGCCTCAATGGCAATGATAAGACTTGCCATGGGCTCGGTTGCGGATACCTGCATTATAATGATGCAGGATTACCTTAACCTGGGAAACGAGGCGCGCATCAACAAGCCGTCGACTTTGGGTAATAACTGGGGATGGCGAATGGATAAGGATGCACTCGATCCCCTTCTTGCCGAAGAGATCGCAAACTTAACCTACGTCTACGGAAGATGCTAGAATATTTGTTTTGACATATTGGAATTATGATATTTGGGGTCGTCGGTGACTTCTTTTCCAAACCACTTTGGAGGTA
Source organism: uncultured Lachnospiraceae bacterium (assembly GCA_946639085.1). Lineage (GTDB taxonomy): Bacteria > Bacillota > Clostridia > Lachnospirales > Lachnospiraceae > UBA1258. The sequence goes on along the minus strand of CAMPBP010000017.1, from coordinate 4,419 downwards.
AGAAGCTCTCGGCGGCCTCTTTTGTTGCAAACTCCACCTCTGCCATGAGTAAGGGCGCAAAGGGCGGGGCAAACTCGTCAAGCTCTATCGTAAGATCGCCAAGCGGTATAAAGAAACGTTTTTTCTTTATGATATTTCCGTCGGATTTTTCTATAAGGTGCTCGAAGGCTTCTTTTGTCAAAGGAAGATTGTATTCTTCTCTAATCATAAGCCCGGAGCCTTTGTAAGTAAGATAATATTCGTCACCTTCTCTTCGTACCCTTACGACGGGGGAGGTGTTTAAATACCCTTGAACAAGCTCTTTGTAAGGGTATTTTTCATATTCGAAGGAACCTTTTTCTATGAGGAATTTTCTTTCTATCTCCATGCTTTTTATCCTTTATTGTAATTGTTAAATGAACAGTTTTATTGTAACATAGTAAAGTGTAGGTGAAAATTTAAATTCGCCAAAGCAAAACTGTTTATATTGGAGGGGACCATGCAAATAGGAGTATTTTTTGCCGAGAGATTCGAGGAGATCGAGGCAGTGTCGCCGGTTGATATCTTAAGAAGAGCCGGGCACGAAGTTTTTACGGTGTCGGTAGGACATTCACACCATGTGATGGGGTCACATGGGTTTATGATCAAGACCGACTATTGTATTGATGAGATCCATATCGATAATTTTGATATGATAGTGCTTCCGGGCGGACCGGGGCACAAGGATCTTGAGAAGTGCGACAAACTTATGAGAAAGGTAAAGAAATTCAACGACCAGGGCAAGTACATCGCGGCTATATGCGCAGCGCCCACCATACTCGGTCGACTCGGAATACTTGCGGGTAAGAAAGCAACCTGTTTCCCGGGAATGGAAGCGGAGCTTTACGATGCAACCTATACGGGAAGCGAAGCAGAGATCGACGGCAACATCATAACCGGCCGTTCCGCAGGCTGTGCCGTACCTTTTGCCCTTAAGATAGTTGAGGCGCTGGACGGCATCGAAAAGGCCAAAGAAGCGGCGCTTAAAATCTACTACGATCATATTTAAGGAAGTACATATATGAATGCTTTGGAAACAATCAAAAAATACGGTCAGGAGCAGCTTTTACGTTTTGAAAGCGAACTTACCGACGAACAGAAGAACAAGCTCTATTCTCAGATCGAATCTCTCGATTTCGATCTTTTAAAGAATATCGAGGAAAAGCCCGCACTTAACAAAGGCGTTATATCACCTCTTAAGGCGATGGAACTTATCGAGATAAACGTCTACAGGGAAGAACTTAAAAACATCGGTCTCGATGCCATCAGAAACGGAAAAGTCGGTGCAGTAATGCTTGCCGGCGGTATGGGAACGAGACTGGGTTCCGACAATCCCAAAGGTATGTACAACGTCGGTATCACAAGAAAACTTTATATTTTCCAGTGTCTTATAAACAATCTCTTTGACGTGGTTCACGAATCCGGTTCATATATCCCGCTTTTCATCATGACAAGCGATCTTAACTACGAATCAACGACAGAGTTTTTCGAAGACAAAGACTATTTCGGATATCCCAAGGATTACGTTCATTTCTTCAAGCAGGAGATGGCTCCGGCTTGTGATTACAACGGAAAAGTGTTCCTTGAAGCAAAAGATAAAGTAGCCGTATCACCCAACGGTAACGGCGGATGGTTCTTGTCGATGATGAGAACGGGCATGCTTGAAAAGGTAAAAGATTACGGCATCGAATGGCTCAACATCTTTGCCGTTGATAACGTATGCCAGCGTATTTGCGATCCCGCATTTATCGGTGCCACCATCAAAAAGGATAAAACGGTGGGCGCAAAGGTTGTAAGAAAGGCTACTCCCGATGAACGTGTGGGCACCATCTGCCTTGAGGACGGAAAGCCTTCCATCATCGAATACTACGAACTTACCGATGAAATGGCCGAAGAACGCGATGAGCGCGGCGAGAGAGTATATAACTTCGGTGTTATCTTAAATTATCTTTTCAGAGTGGACGAACTTGAGGAGATAGTAAAGAAGAGCCTTCCGTATCACGTTGTTGAAAAGAAGATCCCTTACATCGACGAAAACGGAAACTTCGTGAAGCCCGAAAGCCCCAACGGCTACAAGTTTGAACAGCTCGTGCTGGACATGATCCATCTTGCGGCTTCCTGCCTTCCTTACGAGGTTGAAAGAGAGCGTGAATTTGCACCGATAAAGAACAAGACCGGTATCGATTCCGTTGAGTCCGCAAGAGAACTTCTTAAGTTAAACGGAGTGGAACTGTAATTTGAATGTGAGCGCTATGCGCTTTCATATAAAATAACCGCTTGGTGCGGAGGAGAGGAAAAAAGAAAATGTTTAACGTAACGAACATCCTTATTTTAGTTACGATTGTTGCGTATCTTGCCATGGTTGTTTACATCGGCTTTAAGTTCTCAAAGCAGAACAAGGATACCGACGATTTCTACTTAGGTGGTCGTAAACTTGGCCCCTTCGTAACCGCCATGAGTGCCGAGGCTTCGGACATGAGCTCGTGGCTTCTGCTGGGACTTCCCGGTGTTGCTTATCTTTCCGGTCTTGCCGATGCGTCATGGACGGCTATCGGACTTGCACTGGGAACTTATCTTAACTGGCTTATCGTTGCCAAGAAGATAAGAAGATATTCGGTAAAGATCAATGCGATCACCATTCCCGAATTCTTCACAAAGAGATATCACGATAAGAAGAATGTACTTCAGACCATCGCTGCAGTTGTCATCGTAATTTTCTTCATCCCTTATACGGGATCGGGATTTGCTGCATGCGGTAAACTCTTCCAGAGTCTTTTCGGAATCGATTACCACGCAGCAATGATCGTAAGTGCCGTAGTTATCGCCATCTATACATCTCTCGGCGGATTCCTTGCGGCTTCCACGACAGACTTTATCCAGTCCATCGTTATGACCATCGCCATCATCACCGTATTCGGTTTCGGTGTATCCGTTGCCGGCGGCTGGGGCGCTGTTATGGACAATGCCGGCGCATTACCCGGATACTTAAAGCTTACCGCAATGCATGTGGCAAGTACCGGTGAATCGTCTCCTTACGGATTTTTGACCATAATCTCAACAATGGCTTGGGGACTGGGATACTTCGGTATGCCTCATATCCTCTTAAGATTCATGGCCGCCAGAAAAGAAGAGGAACTTACCTTCTCGAGACGTATCGCTTCCGTATGGGTAGTTATTTCAATGACGGTTGCAATCTTCATCGGTGTCGTAGGTCTTGCAATGAGCAATGTAGGCGCCATCGACAAACTTGAAGGAAGCGCTTCCGAGACCGTACTCGTTAAGATCGCAAACCTTCTTGCATCACACAACTGGCTTTGCGCCATCATCGCAGGTGTCATCCTTGCCGGTGTTCTTGCGGCAACAATGTCTACCGCAGATTCACAGCTTTTGGCTGCAGCATCTTCGATCACCGAGGATATCATCTCAGCCAAGTTCGGTATCAAGTTCGATGCCAAGAAGCAGATGCTTGTTGCAAGAATCTCGGTTCTTTGCATCTCACTTTTCGGTATGGTAATAGCATGGAATCCCGACAGCTCCGTATTTAAGATCGTATCTTTCGCATGGGCAGGTTTCGGTGCCGCATTCGGACCGGTAGTGTTGCTTGCACTCTTCTGGAAGAGATCGAACCTTCCCGGCGCAATTTCAGGTATGGTTGCCGGCGGTGCAATGGTATTCCTTTGGAAATTCGTAATATCCAAGCTCGGCGGAGTATTTGCGATCTACGAACTCCTTCCAGCATTTATCTTTGCTATCATCATTAACGTCGTGGTTTCTCTTTGCACAAAAGAACCCGATGCAGAGATGGTTAAAGAGTTCGATGAAGTTCATGCAAATAATTAATTAATTGCTTTATGGTACGCCGTTGTATGTAATAATATGCAACGGCGTATGTTTATCACGTTTAACCGAGGAGTTAATTTGGTATGAAGAAAACCGGATTGTATAAGAAGATGCTCACAATGGCGGTGGCTCCCATTCTTATTTTAGGGCTTTCGCTTACGGTATTCTGCTATACGAGATTTACAAACACCATATATGAGCAGGCACAGGAGGACATGATAAATGTCGCCCGTTCCGTTATGTTAGCTTATGACATGAAATATAACGGTGATTATTATCCGGTAAAAGATGCTTCGGGAAACTTCGATTTTTATAAAGGCGAGGCAGATATCACCAACGAGACTCAGATAGTTGATGATTTCAAGAAAGCCACCGGAGCGGAAATTTCCGTTCTTTATATGGATATGAGGGTAAACACCACGTTCGCATCTTATGACGGAACAAGATTCGCCGGAGTGTGCACAAATGAAGACACCACCGAGAAGGTACTGGGCAAAGGTCAGACCGTAAAATATTCCAACGTAAAGATGTTTAATGACGATTATCTTCTCGTATACGTTC
>CAMPBP010000016.1 GCA_946639085.1 uncultured Lachnospiraceae bacterium | reverse complement strand
GTTTCTTTCCATCCGGTGAAGACCGTAACCGCGGGAGAAGGCGGAGCCTGCATGACAAACAACGATGAACTTTATAAAAAGTTACATCTCCTGGTTTCGCACGGCATCACAAAAGATCCTGCAGAGATGACAAAACCTTCGGAAGGTCAGTGGTATCAGCAGCAGATCATGCTGGGATACAACTACAGAATGACCGATTTCCAGGGCGCTTTGCTTTTAAGCCAGCTTTCAAAACTTGAACTGTTTTCAAACAACAGAAAAGCGATCAGAAAGAAATACGACGAAGCCTTTAAGGATGTGGAAGGGCTTATATTGCAAAAGTCGATTCCGGAATCGGATACCACGCAGCATCTTTATGTTATAAGGCTTGATATGGATAAGCTTACCTGCACCAGAAAAGAGTTTTTCGATGCTCTTTACGAAGAAGGCACCTGCCCGCAGGTTCATTATGTGCCGGTTTACAGACATCCTTACTACGAAAACCTCGGATACAAGAAGGGCCTTTGCCCCGTTGCCGAAGAGATATATGAGACCACTATGAGTATTCCGTTCTACGCTTCCTTAACGGAAGAGGAGACAAACGACACGATAAAGGCCGTTAAGAAGGTTTGCGCATACTATAGAAAATAACTTTAAGGAAACAGATATGAAGCTGATATCATTTATCATTCCGTGTTACAGATCCGAATTGACTCTTGAAAAGGTTGTGGACGAGATCAACGAAACCATGAGCAAAATGCTTGATTTCGACCATGAGATCGTACTCGTAAACGACTGCTCACCTGACAATACTTTCGATAAGATAAAAGAACTCAGTGAGAAACACGATAACATCACGGGTATCGATCTGGCGAAGAATTTCGGACAGCACAGCGCTTTGATGGCGGGATTTCGCCAGGCAAAAGGCGACTATATCATCTGCCTTGACGATGACGGACAGACACCCGCAGATGAAGCCGACAAGCTCATAAACGCACTTGAAAACGGTGCAGATGCGGTATACGCCCGCTATTCTCATAAAAAGCATTCTCTTTTCAGAAACTTCGGTACCTTCATGAACGAGAAGATGGCAGAGAAGTTACTCGGAAAGCCGAAGGATCTGTTTGTTTCAAGTTACTTCGGAGTTAAGCGTTTTGTGGCAGACGACATGATAAGATATCAAAATGCCTATCCTTACGTTATCGGCCTTGTATTAAGAGCCACCAGAAGGATCGTGAACGTTGATGTTAATCACCGCTCACGTGAAGTCGGTACCAGCGGTTATACCTTCAGCAAGCTCATCAACCTTTGGATAAACGGATTTACGGCATTCTCCATAAAGCCCCTTCGCTTCTTTACCGGAATCGGCGCGATATTTGCTTTCATCGGATTTTTGTACGGCATCTACACGGTGATCAAATACTTCGTTATTGATGTTCCCATGGGATTCTCCTCCCTTATGAGCGTTTTGGTGTTCGTGGGCGGCGTGATCATGTTAATGCTTGGCATGATCGGCGAATATATCGGCAGAATGTATATAAGCATGAACAATTCACCTCAGTATGTTATCCGAACCAAAGTCGGAAAGGGTGTTTCAAACAACAGTGAAGAATAAGAAAATATACGGCATCATTGTTGCCACACTTATTGTGATCGCTCTGGCGGCCGTTTCCATACTTGGATTCGGTACAAAGAAAACGCACTACGACGTCATCTTTTTCGGCGATTCGAGAGTGGGCAACGACAGAACGGATACCGCACTTCCGGTATTGCTTGAAAATGCGGTAAATATGAGTGTTTACAACGCCGGCATAGGCGGATCGACGTTATCATATACAGGCGAATATCCCACATGGGATATGTATTCGATGGTAAGCCTTTCGAAGGCAGTTGCGGCTAACGATTTTTCGATCCAGCTCGCAAACAGAGAAAGCAAATATTTTGACTATGCCGAGATAGTCGATTATGTACCCGATACAGTAAAGGATATTTCGAAGATCGTCTTTAAGAAGGCCAAATATGTGATAATCGAGCAGGGAACCAACGATTATCTTTCGGGAATGAAGCTTGAAGGTGACGATAAGTACGATGAATCGAGCGTCGGCGGAGCTTTGAGGACCTCGATTAAGAACATAAAAAAGGCTTCTCCGGATGCAAAGATCATTCTGATATCGACCTGCTTTACATCCACACCCGCCGGGTACGGAGACGAGCTCGATATGGGCTACGGAACCGAAGAAGACTTTGCAGAATTTGAAAAAAAGATAGCAGAAGAAACAGGTGTTTTGTTTGTTGACCTGTATCACGAAAGCGGCATAAACAGAGACAATTTCAAAGACTATCTCTTTGACGGACTGCATCCCAACGACGAAGGTAACAAAGTCGTGATTGACTTATTAACCAAGAAATTTAATTAGGATTAGATAAATTTTACTATAAAATCCTTACGAGAAATAACACATGGTAACTGTAAACGAAGCGATCAACAAAATATCGAAATCACTTGGAAAAACAGGCAAAACAGCTCTTTTTACCGCCTTTTTCGCGGGACTTCTCACTCACATGAGCGCTCTTGTAAGCGATTTTCCCAATCATGACGGTCTTGCGAGCATGTATTTTGATCAGAATATGATCACTTCGGGAAGATGGTTCCTTGGGGCGGCTTGTGCCATCACTTCATATTTCTCGCTCCCCTGGCTTATCGGACTTATTTCTTTGATCTATATTGCCATAGCCTGCACGGTAACGGTAAAGATACTTAAGATCGAGGATCCGGTATGTGCTTTTCTCATTTCTTTGATAATATCGGTATTCCCGTCTCTTGCCTCCAACTTTGCATACGTTTTCACCATGGACGGCTACATGTTTGGCATGCTGCTTTGCGTACTTGCAGTAAGGATGGTAACCGTAAACAAAAAGTTCGGATGGCTTATAGGTGCGGGACTTCTTGCTTTCGGCATGGGATGCTATCAGTCTTACATCTGTATCACCATGGTTCTTTGCCTTTATCTTGTGGCAGAGATATTGCTTGGCGACGATTCGGTTAAAGAAAAAGCACTTTCGATATTAAGATATTTCGGTATGGGAGCCTTCGGTGTCGCAATTTACTATGTGCTTCTTCGTGTGCTTTTGATCATTCAGGGCAAGGAACTTGACACTTATCAGGGCATAAATGAAATGAGCGAAACAAACGGCATGGGACTTTTCGTCACCGTTAAGTATATGTACAGCGATTTTGTGAAGTTTTCCCTTTCCAATGTGGTGCTTCCCAATGTGGTGGCAATCGCAGGCATCGTTTTGTTGATCCTTTTATTCTTATGGTGCTTTATAAAGACCGCACTTTCAAAGAAGTTGTTCAAAAAGCCTCTTTTCTATGTGTTCGTGCTTATCTATATGATCGCCGTACCCTTTGTGATGAATGCGATCTTACTTATCACCACAAAAGTTACTTATCATGTATTGATGCGTTATCAGTGGGCTTTTGCCATCGTGATCTTAGTGGCATTTATCGCAAGATACGCAACTGAGGCAAAGACCGGATCGAAAGAAAAGCCTCTGATGGGCTGGATGCTGGCTCTGTCCGTTGTACTTGTAGCGATAACTTATATCGTGGTTGACAACATCGCATATTCAAATCTTCAGAAGAAGTATGAAAAAACATATGCTTATTGCCTTCGCCTGGCAGACCGCATCGAAGAGACGGAAGGTTATTATCAGGGCATTCCCATAGCAATGGTAGGTGTGGTAGGCGAGGATTCTTTCCCCATCACCGACATAACCGCGGATGTGACCGGCGGACTTTTGGGCATCAACAAAGATTATCTTTTGTATAAACCCGAGAATTTTAAAGACTTTTACAAATATTATCTTGGCATTACTTTCAATATTCTTGGCGAAGACGAAGTGATCAAGTTTTACAACGAAGATTTTTATGCCGAAATGGAAAGTTTCCCGGGGGCAACCTCCGTTAAGCTTCATGACGGCGTCATATATGTAAAGACCGAGAACATACGATAGGAGAAGACAGATGCTTTCAGTCGTAATTCCTTCCTACAACGAAGAAGACAATATCGCAAATACAGCGGCCGTTTTATCAAAGACACTTTCCGATGCCTCCATCGACTACGAGCTAATTTTTGTGGACGACGGATCGGTCGATAAGACCTATGAAAAGATACTTGAAGAGTCCGGTAAAGATGCGCATGTGAAAGGGGTTTCTTTCTCCCGTAATTTCGGTAAAGAAGCTTCCATTTTCGCGGGACTTGAGGCATCAACGGGCGACTGTGTGGCTGTTCTCGACTGCGATCTCCAGCACCCCGCAGACGTGCTTCCCAAGATGTACAAGCTTTGGGAGGAAGGCTTTGAGGTCGTTGAAGGAATTAAGTCTTCCCGCGGAAAAGAGAGCATTTTCCACAGACTTTGCGCGGGTATTTTCTACTCGATCATGAGTAAGCTCATAAAGATGGACATGAAGTCCACTTCCGACTATAAACTTTTGGACCGCAAGGTCGTAAACGTTCTCCTCACTCTTCCCGAAAAGAAGACGTTTTTCAGAGCGCTTTCTTTCTGGGTAGGCTTTAAGACCGCAAAAGTCGAATACGACGTTATGGAAAGACAGTACGGCAAAACAAAATGGAGTTTCATGAGCCTTATGAGATATGCAATCAACAACGCCACCTCATTCTCAACCCTTCCTTTGCAGATGATTACTTTCCTTGGCGTTGTGAGCATCCTTTTAAGCATCGGGCTTGGCATCCAGACACTTGTAAAATACTTTAACGGCACCGCGGCGGAAGGTTTCCCCACGGTCATCCTGCTTATTTTGCTGGTGGGAGGATTTATCATGATAAGCCTCGGAATAATCGGCAATTACCTTGCACGAATCTACGAGGAAGTCAAAGGACGTCCGAGATACATCATCCGTACCCATACCGAAAACATTCTCGGAAATTATAAATGATCTTAGATGAAGACATACAAAACCTGTGTTTTTGAAAATACAATATACGAGAAAGTCACAAAATACCTGTTTCCTGCGATACTGCTTATTTACGCATATCTTGGCGTAAACCGCGGCATCGACATAACGGACGTAGGATACAATCTCGGAAACTACAAATACATAAGCGGCCTTGACGGTATGTGGTATTATTCCACGCTTCTTGCAAACCTGCTGGGAGCTGCGATCACGCACCTTCCGTTCGGGCAGACGATGCTCGGCGTGTCGGTTTACTGTGCCACCATAAAAGCGGTCTTTTCCCTTTGCGCTTACGTATTTTTCGTGCGGTCCGGAAAGATATTAAGAGAAGCCGCATTCCTTGGAATGTTCACCTCCCTTTCTTTGTGCTGGGCACCCCAGGTCTGCCTGTATCACTATTTAAGCTATTACGCTTTCTTCGTGATCGCGGCGATCATTTTTATTGCCCTTACCGGTAAAAAGAAAGAAAACCTCCTCATTCTCGCGGGAGTGTTGGTGGCGCTTTCAATACTCATAAGATTTCCGAACATTTGCTACATGGCGCTTATAGTGCCGGTGTGGTGGCATTCGTTTCTTGTAAAAGATAAGTTTTTCGACGTTTTAAGAAAGACCGTAAAATGTATCATAGGTGTGCTTGTCACACTCATAATCGTTGTTTATACGTTTTTATGCACCGGACGAATGGGCGAGTACATCAAAGGCATCAAAGAGCTTTTCTCGATGACCGATGAGTCAGAGCGTTACGGCGTAAGATTTACGATAGTAAACCTCATCAATTCCTACACATGCATTTGGTATTGGTTCATACCCATAGCGCTTGCAAGTGTGTTGCTGATGGTTTTGGGACTTCTTAAGTTTAAAGGGATCCTCGGCTCACGTGTTTTGTATAATGCCTTCGCGGTACTCGGAATGGCGGTCATTTACCTTTGGTACAAAAAGACCTTGCTGTTTGATTACGATTTCACGTCCTACAGTTCCATGTATCTGTTCGGAGTCGTGATACTTACGATCATGCTGATCCTTTTCGTGATCACAGCCCTTTGCTCGAGGTTTTCGGACAGATTAAGACTTTTAAGCGCACTTGCCATCGTGATCCAGATGATCACACCTTTCGGCACAAACAACAGTCTTTATGTAGTGTTAAACAGTCTGTTCTTTTTAATGCCGGTGGCTTTTATGATAATCGCGGAACTTGCCCGCTTTAAGCCCACAAGATATCTGCACACCGGGCTTGTTGTACTGTTTTTGTTTTTCAGCGTTCAGATGGCGTTTTTCTATAAAGGCTTCACCTTCAGAGAAAAACAGCACGAGCCTCAGGATACGTATGTTGAGGGAAATGCCGTTTTAAAGGGCATGAGGACGACCGCCTCAAACGCAGCGCTGTTAAAGGATCTGACAGATCTTTGGAATGAGAACGGACTGGCAGAATATCCTTACGAAGTGCTTACTTTCGGCGAAATGCCCGGTATCGCTTACTACATGAGCTCAAAGCCCGCTCTGTCGTCGACCTGGCCGACGCTTGATTCGTATTCGGTCGAAAAGTTTACGCTCAAGATGAAAGAACTTGGCCCGATGATGAGCGAAAAGGGCATGAGATATGTGATCGTAACGGACGATTCGATCGAGCGCGAGGGCGCAAAGCAAGAGATTCTTAAGAATTTTATAAACGAAAACGGATACACTACGATATATGATGATCGAGGCATCAAAGTATGGCTTCGAGAAGGAGATTTGAAAAAATGATAAGATTTAACGTACCGCCTTTTACAGGCAAAGAGCCCGATTACATTATGGAGGCGGTTAAAAACCAGAAGATCTGCGGCGACGGAGAGTTTACAAAAAGAGACAGTGAATGGCTCGAAGAAAAGACGGGTGCAGCAAAGGTGCTTCTTACGACATCGTGTACGCATGCGCTTGAACTTGCGGTTCTTTTGGCTGACATAAAGCCCGGCGACGAAGTCATAATGCCTTCGTACACTTTCGTTTCGACTGCGGACGCTTTCGTACTTAGAGGCGCAAAAGTCGTATTTGTCGATATCAGACCCGACACGATGAACATTGACGAAAAACTCATCGAAGATGCGATCACCGATAAAACGAAATGTATAGCTCCCGTTCATTATGCGGGCGTGGGCTGTGAGATGGACACGATCATGGACATCGCGCGCCGCCATAATCTTCAGGTCATTGAAGATGCGGCTCAGGGCATAATGGCGACGTATAAAGGAAAGGCTCTCGGAACGTTCGGCGATTTCGGTGCGTTTTCTTTCCACGAGACCAAAAACTACTCCATGGGCGAGGGCGGAGCGCTTTTGATAAGAGACGAAAAGCACGTTCTTGACGCCGAGATCATCCGTGAAAAGGGTACCAACAGAAGCCAGTTCTACAGAGGGCAGATCGATAAATATACATGGATGAACTACGGTTCATCGTACCTTCCCAGCGAACTTAATGCCGCTTATCTTTGGGCTCAGCTTGAAAAGGCCGATGAGATCAACGCTGACCGCTTAAGAGTCTGGAACCGTTACAACGAAGGTCTTTCGGATCTTAAAGAAAAAGGGCTTATCGAGCTTCCGTACATTCCTTCGGAATGTACTCACAATGCCCACATGTTCTATGTTAAGACAAAGGATATCGACGAGCGTACGCGCTTTATTGACTTCCTTAAAAAGAACGACATTTTATCGGTATTTCATTATGTACCGCTTCATTCCGCTCCCGCAGGCCTCAAGTTCGGCCGCTTCAACGGTGAAGACAGATTTACCACCAAGGAAAGCAACCGTCTTGCACGACTTCCGCTTTACTACGGGCTCGAGAATGAAAAAGTCGATTACATCATCGATAAGGTTCACGAATTTTATTCATGAAAGATTTTTTGTTAAGCACACAAAAATATATATTATATTTTGTGACCGGCGTTCAGCTTGTTCTGGCGACAGTCTGGATTGTTTTAAGAAAGCCTTCGATCGCGGATGTACTTATCGGTATCGTTTCGATCGTAGCGGTCACGGCTCTTGTGCTGTTTTTGTCTAAAAGAGCTTCAAACAGAGCGATGATCATTGCGGCACTTATCTATTTTGTCACCATGCCGGTCGTGCTCGATACCGCCGTTTCAAAAGACCATATAGCGGGGCTTCCCGACACGCCTAAGGCGTCGATCGAAGAACTCATGGTACAGCGTTTTGTATGGCCAAGGTTTTTTGAAATGACCGACTTTTCGGAATATGATTTTGCTTCCGAAGGACTTGCTCTTTCCCTCTCGGCATCCCCCGAGCTTTTATATACCGATTATTATCCCCTCATGCGGGAGAACCTTTCGGACGAAGGTCTTGCAAATGAGTACAAAGAACGCATTTCCTTTGCCCTTTCAAGTTACAAAAAGGCCATGGCTAAGGAAACAGTGAGTGAATTCGCCGCTTATTTCTTTGCTCCCGTATCCATCGTAAAAGAAAGTTTTTCGCATCTTGAGACCACAAATCTCTATGCACGTAATTACGAGGCTTTTTCGGATAAAAGTCCGGTGCTTTCAAAGATATATATGAGGTTTGGATGCATTTCGTTTTTGCTTCTTACGCTTCTTGGAATGCTCAATACCTTGTTAAATAAAGAGGTCAAAGTAAAGAGAGTAGTCATATCGGTACTTTGTATCGGCGTTATTACTCTTTACTGCCTTTTTTTCCCCGTAAGAGGATTTGATTACAAAAATACGGTGATCATACTGCTCATATATGGGATGACCGTATTCAGGAGTTTGCGTGAACATAATTAGTCCGATCCTTATCTGCATATCGGTATGGCTTGCGTCTTTCATTATCGGAAGAGGCTTCTTTCCGTGCATTTCAAAGAAGGCGTCGTTTTTAGCCGCTGTCTGCGGACTGATGGTATTGTGGGCACTCTTTTTCGTGACTGCCATACCTGTTATCATTTTCCAAAGCGATACCGTAGGAATGAACGTTATAACGACAGTTTACGGAGTACTTGCATCGCTATCGGTGCTTGCTTCTTTGGGAATACTCATAAAGAGGATAGTAAAGAAAGAAGACAAACTCATTCCGCCTCCTTTTGTACTGGATATTCATGAGATAATCTATCTTGCACTTTTCCTGGGAATAGTCGCATTTCAGCTTTATAAAGCAGTTTTCTTTGCATATGCGGACGGAGACGACGCCTACTATGTGGCGATCTCTCAAAGCGTCAGCGGCAAAGGCGATTTCAATTCCCTTTATACAAACGATCCCTACACCGGTTTTTACATCGGTACGGCTTACAGATACGCTCTGGCACCTTTCCCCATATGGATAGCGTTCTTCGCAAGAGTATTTTCGGTGAATGCCGCAACGGTGGCACACGTTTGTATGCCTGTAATATTGATCCCAATTACATATGTTATTTATAATGCCATTGCAGTAAAGCTCTTTGCCGACAACAGAACGAAACGATACATGTTCTTATGTCTCATTTCGGTATTTGTGATGTTCTCGCGTTACTCCCTTTACTCTGCGGAGGTATTTTTGCTGACGAGAACAAGGCAGGGAAAAGAAGCACTTGCGAACATTATAGTGCCCTTCCTTATATACATTTTCCTTGATATTGCCAAGGAAGAAGAGTATAAGATTTCGGTGAAAAATTATATCATGATTATATTAATCGCCATTTCCGCAGCCCTTACGTCGGTATTCGGAAACCTTCTTGTGCTCATAGCTTTGTTTGCAAACTTCATATATTCATTCTTAAGACATGCACCTCTCAAAGAGAAGATAAAAGCCGCGTCTCTTGCAGTACCCGGCGTGATAATGCTGCTTCTCTTCGTGGTGTTATAGGAGGCGGGCATGATTAAGGACATTTTGATAAACGGATACAAAACGGTAAACGGATCTTTCAAAGCCTTCCAGGGAAACGGTCTTATAGTGATCTTTTTCCTTGTGGCCATACTGTTCATCGCCTTTTCAAGACGTGACAAGTTCATAAAGGACGTATTTGTAAAATTCCCCGTATATGTGCTGATCGTTTTCTTTTTACCGATCTGGTATGTGTACATCAATTTTAAAGAAGATTACGAGATACTTTACAGAATACTGTGGCTTCTCCCGATGGGAGTCGTTATATGCTATGTTTTCGTGGAAGTGATACACAAACTCGACGAGAAGAAGCGGCCGATCGCATTTCTGGCAGGCGTCGTGCTCCTTATCGCAAGCGGTGAGTTCATGTATACGAGTGAGTATTTCTCAAGAGCTGAGAACGAATACCATGTGCCCGATGCGGTCGTTAACATATGCGACGAGATTGAAGTCGAAGGACGCGAGATCAGAGTCATAGTACCCGACGAGTTACTAAGCTACGTTCGCCAGTACAGCTCAACCGTGTGTCTTCCTTACGGGCGTGAGACGCTTATGGGGCTTTATACCGACTATGTTGAGGAGATCAAGGATTATTTCGATGCCGAGATCATCGATACGCCCAAAGCGGTGGATGCTTTAAGAAACAACGATACTCCCTATGTGGTGGTAAGAAACGATGCAAAGTTCTCGGAGAGCCTTGCGGACTACGGATTTGTATACGTTACGAGTTTTGACAATTACGATATGTATTTGGACAGCGAGGCCTACATAGGCGTCGACTACATTAATTACAGATAGGAGAAAGGACAAAGTATGGACAAGATTGCCGTTTTGATCCCCTGCTACAACGAAGAACAGACTATAAAGAAGGTGGTGACCGACGCAAAGAACGCTCTTCCCGATGCCGTGATCTACGTCTACGACAACAACTCTACGGATAAGACGGGAGAGATCGCCCGTGAGGCCGGTGCCGTTGTAAGACATGAATATCTTCAGGGCAAAGGAAACGTTATCCGCAGGATGTTTAGAGAGATCGATGCGAAGTGTTACATCATGATCGACGGTGACGATACCTATCCTCTTGAGTTTGCCCCGGAAATGGCACGCCTTGTGCTGGAGGAACAGGCGGACATGGTGGTAGGCGACAGACTCTCCTCCACATACTTTAACGAAAACAAGCGTCCTTTCCACAATTTCGGAAACAGCTTTGTTCGTTTTGCCATCAATCACTTATTCGATTCAAACATAAAGGATATAATGACGGGCTACAGAGCCTTCAGCTTTGCTTTCGCAAAGACCTTCCCGGTGCTCTCAAAAGGCTTCGAGATTGAGACCGAGATGACCATCCATGCAGTATTTAACAACATGGACGTTAGAAACGTCATAGTCGATTACCGCGACCGTCCCGAAGGCAGCGTTTCAAAGCTTTCGACATACTCCGACGGCATTAAGGTTATAAACACCATCGTTAAGCTGTTCAAGAACTACAAGCCCTTCGCGTTCTTTAACTCCATAGCCGTTGTGCTGGCACTTATCGCTCTCGGTTTCTTTATACCGGTGCTCATTGATTATATCAATACGGGCCTTGTTGAAAGATTCCCGACGCTCATCTCCTGCGGCTTTGTACTGATTATCGCGATCCAGTCGTTTTTCGCCGGAGTCATCCTCTCCGCCATGGCGCAAAAGAACCGCCG
>CAMPBP010000015.1 GCA_946639085.1 uncultured Lachnospiraceae bacterium | reverse complement strand
TTCAGGGACATCCCTGTATGCAGGAAACTCCCGGTGTTGATATGTCATCGGGTTCACTGGGACAGGGTATTTCCGCAGCAGTAGGTATGGCGCTTGCAGGCAAGCTTGACAACAAGGATTACAGAGTTTACACACTTCTTGGTGACGGTGAGATCCAGGAAGGTCAGGTTTGGGAAGCTGCAATGTTCGCAGGTGCAAGACACCTTGATAACCTCGTAGTTATCGTTGACAACAACGGACTTCAGATCGACGGTAAGATCGAAGACGTTTGCTCTCCTTATCCCATAGATAAGAAGTTTGAAGCATTCAACTTCAACGTGATCAACATCGACGGACATGATTTCGATCAGATCAGAAATGCGATGAACAACGCAAGAGCTTGCAAAGGCAAGCCCACCGCTATCATCATGAAGACTGTTAAAGGTAAGGGTGTATCCTTCATGGAGAACAGCGCCGGATGGCACGGAAAAGCTCCCAACGATGAAGAGTATGCTATAGCTATGGCGGATCTTGCCGCTATCGATGCACAGTTAAAGGAGGGCAAGTAAGATGGCAGATAAGATCGCTACAAGAGAAAGTTACGGTAATGCGCTTGTTGCATGTGCGGAAGACTTCCCCAACATGGTCGTTCTTGATGCAGACCTTGCAGGCGCAACAAAGACAGGTACATTTAAAAAAGCATATCCCGACAG
The DNA here is from genome assembly GCA_946639085.1 of uncultured Lachnospiraceae bacterium. Taxonomy (GTDB): domain Bacteria; phylum Bacillota; class Clostridia; order Lachnospirales; family Lachnospiraceae; genus UBA1258. Next base: position 11,181 of record CAMPBP010000015.1, on the reverse strand, counting down.
ACATATAGACTGCGGTATTGCAGAGTGTAACATGACAGGCATCGCGGCAGGTCTTGCTACATGCGGAAAGATTCCCTTCGTTTCTTCTTTCGCTATGTTTGCTGCAGGAAGAAACTTTGAGCAGGTTCGTAACGCAATCGGATATCCTCACCTTAACGTAAAGATCGGTGCAACCCATGCAGGTATCACCGTAGGTGAAGACGGTGCGACCCACCAGTGTAACGAAGATATCGCTCTTATGAGAACGATCCCCGGTATGACCGTTATCGTTCCTTCTGATGATATCGAAGCTAAGGCAGCAGTACGTGCGGCACTTGAGATGAACGGTCCCGTTTACTTAAGATTCGGTCGTGCGGCAGTTCCGGTCATCAACGACAAGCCCGGTTACAAGTTCGAGATCGGTAAGGGTGTTCTTTTAAGAGAAGGCACCGATGTTACCATCGTAGCGACCGGTATCTGTGTTGATTCAGCACTCAACGCGGCAGAAATGCTTGCAGCTGACGGAATCTCGGCAGAGGTTATCAACATCCACACCATCAAGCCTCTTGATGAGGACATTGTTGTTAACTCCGCAAAGAAGACCGGCAAGGTCGTTACCGTTGAAGAGCACTCCGTTATCGGCGGTCTCGGATCGGCAGTCTGCGACGCACTCTCAGCTAAATATCCCGTACCCGTAAAGAAGCTCGGTATGCAGGATGTATTCGGTGAATCCGGTTCCGCAAGTCAGCTCGTAGAGAAATACAAACTCGACGGCAAGGGTGTTTACGAAGACGTAAAGGCATTCGTTAAATAATCATTTTGATCTTAAACACATCAGGCGTAAAAACCTGATGTGTTTTTTCTTTCTGCAAATTTGAGTTGACATATGCTAACTGTGAGTGTATTATCTTCGTAGTACCAAAGAGGAACACCAACGAAAACTATGTCAGATCCTGTATTTTTGGACAACTTAAGAGCGTTTGGTCTTACCGGTCAGGAAGCTTTAGTGTATGAGGCATTGCTTAGGCGTGGCGCCATGACGGGATATGAAGTGGCCAAAGAAACCGGAATATCGAGGTCGAACGCATACGGTTCGCTCAATTCTTTAAAAGATAAAGGTGCGGCGTATGTTCTGGAAGGCGAAGCCACCAAGTACGTGCCCGAATCGATTGAGATATTTACGGGAAATGTGGTAAAGGATATATCAAAGAAAGCCAAATGGCTTACGGATAATGCTCCCAAAGTCGCAGATACTTCCGAAGGATTTATAACGGTCAGCGGTACGGCAAATATCAAAAATAAGATAGAAGATATGCTGAGTAAATGTGAGCTCAGGTTTTATATTCAGGCAGATGCATCTTTACTTGAAGAATACAGGACGTTATTGGCGAATCTGGTAAAGGGTAAAAAGAAAGCGGTCATAATAGCCGAGGGCTTCGATCTTGGCGGGGCGACCGTTTACAATGCTCCCAATGAAAAAGGACAGATAAGGCTTATTACCGATTCGTCGTATGTGCTTACGGGAACATTGAACGGTAACGATGAAGATAAGTGTCTTTATTCCGGCCAGAGCGATTTTGTGATGGTCATGAAGGAAGCACTTCGAAATAAAATAGTATTGATACAACATAACCTTAAGGAGGAGATAGAACAATGAAGATAGCAATACTCGGATACGGCAATCTCGCAAAGGGCGTTGAAAGTGCCGTAAGACAGAATAAGGACATGGAACTTAAGTATGTATTTACCAGAAGAGATCCCGCGGGCGTAAAGGTTAATACCGACGGCGTTATCGTAAAGAGTGTAGATGAGATACTTAATTACAAACAGGATATCGATGTTTTGGTAATCTGTGGAGGAAGCGCAACCGACCTTCCCGAGATGACACCAAAGTATGCAAAGGATTTCAACGTTATCGACAGCTTTGACACTCACGCACGCATTCCCGAACATTTTGCAAATGTTGACAAGGCGGCCAAAGAAAACGGTCATACCGCACTTATTTCTTGCGGATGGGATCCGGGTATGTTCTCACTTTTAAGACTTTACGGCAATGCCATCCTTCCCGAAGGACAGGATTACACTTTCTGGGGCAAGGGCGTAAGCCAGGGTCACTCCGATGCTATCAGACGTGTAAAGGGTGTTAAGAACGGAAAACAGTATACGATTCCGGTACAATCCGCTCTTGAAAGCGTAAGAAACGGCGAGAACCCCACTCTTACCACAAGACAGAAGCACACAAGAGAGTGTTTCGTAGTAGCCGAGGAGGGTGCGGATCTTGCACAGATAGAGCATGATATCAAGACAATGCCTAACTACTTCGATGAGTACGATACGACCGTACATTTCATTTCCGAAGAAGAGTTTAACCGCGATCACAAAGAGATCCCTCACGGAGGATTTGTGTTCAGAAGCGGTGTTACCGGATTTGACAAAGAGCACAAGCATGTTATCGAGTACAGCTTAAAGCTCGATTCAAACCCCGAATTTACGGCAAGCGTTCTTTTGGCATACGCACGTGCGATCTTCAGACTCAATAATGAAGGAGTTACGGGCTGCAAGACCGTGTTTGATATCGCACCCGCATATCTTACACCCCTTTCGGGCGAAGAGATCAGAGCACACTTATTATAAGAGTCGGAGATGAGACATGACTACGCCACAAGGCAGCTTTTGGAAAAGCAAAAGGATGGTATCTTTGGCGATCACTCTATGCTTTGCAGTCATTTTGACGATCGGAATGATAAATTCAGGCTCATATGGGATCGGATATGATCAAAATCCCGAGCAGAATATTCTGTTTATGAATCTGAGGCCGTATTTTCAATTACTTTTGGGAGCTGACGATCCAAGGACAGAAATGCTGGGAGACGAGGATGTGTGTGAAAGCATAGAGCGAGATCATGGTGCGGCACCAATGTATATTGCAGCCCCTTTTTGTGTATCACATTCATTCAGGGACAACCCGGGTAAGTGGATAATAGCTTATCGGTGCTGTGTTTTCTTCATATTTTGGCTTGGGCTCATAGCTTTGTATCTTCTTACAAAAAGACTTACCGACAATCCGCTGTTTTCAATGTTTGCGGTAGGAGCACTTTGGTTAAGCCCCAGGTTTTTTGCCGAAAGCACATATAACAATAAAGATGCGTTGGCACTTGCATGTGTGCTCGTTTCAATCTATTTCGGATACAGATTTTATGAAGCCCAAGGAAAAGGTATACTTTATCCTGTTTTGTTTGGAATAACATCGGCTTTTAGTGTGAATGTAAGAATAACCGGTATTGTGCTGTTGGGACTTATCGGACTTGCTTACATGATCAGGGTGACATTTTTCGATAAATGGAACAGCAAATACTTTTTGAAAGGCGTGATCGCCATTGCGTCTTTCGTGTTGTCCTTTTATCTGATAACTCCTGCGATGTGGCATGGACATGCATTATCCTTTGTTAAATATGTTACTGTGGAATCGGCTTCTTTTTCCAGATGGGACAATTATTTAATGGCGGCGGGAGAGATATTCAAACCCTCGATCAAGCCTATCCCTTGGTGGTATGTTATTTCGTTCATGTTTGTTACAATCCCGCCTTTGGTATCGATAATCTTTTTGATCGGTATCGTAACGGTTACAGCCGGGCTGTTTTTGAAAAAGCGGGATAAAGAAAAAACAGACAACATATTTGTTTTTTCAATATTGATGTTTTGGGTGTCGGTCATTGTTTTTTCGATAGTATCCCATACCAATCTCTATAACGGCTGGAGACAGTTGTATTCTCTGTATGCTCCGATGATCGTCACGGGGGTGTACGGAGCGAAATGCCTATATGACAGATTAATCGCATCAAAAAATGCCAATGTTGTAAAGACCGTATTTGGCTCTCTTTTTGCGATGCAGCTGGCAGGCTGTTTATTCTTTATATGTTTGAATCATCCGCATGAATACGCGTATTTCAATATTTTTGCGGGCAAGAATGTCCAAGAAAAATGGGATGGCGATTATTGGGGAGTGGGAACACGCGCGGTATTTGAAGAGCTTCACAGAAGAGAGGGGACTTGTACGGTTTCATCGTTTGACAATATGATGCTTGTATTGACGGAACTGTATTTGGGTGAAGAGATCCTTTCGGATATTGAGGTGGTGGATTTTCCCGATTCCGATTACATTGCGTTTAATCGTACATACAGCAATTATTACGTAAGAAGTATGAACGATGCGTTAGTGGAAATGGACGAAGATACGACTGTTATCGTTGCGGAATTATTGCAGACTGAGCCTGTATTTGAGATAAAAAGCGGAAATTGCACATTATGGAGCGTTTACGAAAGACCGTAAACAGCAGGAGGTAATATGAATTCTTATATTGATAACGTGGATTTTTTTAAGGGCAACAACCCCGAAGAAATAGCAAAGCAGTACGGCACTCCCGTATATGTTTACAACGAGGATATCATTCGCAAACATATGGAGGCGGTGGCAAAGGTTATCACGAAGTATCCTTATACCGCCAATTATTCGGTGAAAGCGAACACGAATATCCACATTCTTAAGATGGCACTTGAGGAAGGTGTCAACTGTGACGCCATGAGTGTGGGCGAGATAAAGATGCTCGAGGCAGCGGGCTTCCCGTATGATCGCATTTTCTTTGTGCCCAACAACGTATCGGATGAAGAGATGCAGTATGCCATCGAGCGAAACATCATGACAAGTCTCGATTCGCTTTCTCAGCTTGAGCAGTACGGAGAGCTTAACCGCGGCGGGAAATGTGCGGTCAGGATCAATCCGGGTGTCGGCGCCGGCCACAACGAAAAGGTGGTTACCGGTGGAAAGAAAACGAAATTCGGCATTTCGGAAGAGTTTATAGATGATATATTTGCGACAGCAAAGAAATACGACCTTAAGATCGCGGGCATCAATCAGCATATCGGATCGGGCTTTATGAAGTGTGAGCCTTATCTTGAAGCGGTTACGAATCTGCTTAGGATAGCTAAACGCTTTGACGATCTTGAGTTTATAGATTTCGGCGGAGGATACGGTATACCTTATCACAAACTGGACGATGAAATTCCTTATCCCATGGAAGAGTTCAAAAAGGCTTTGGAGCCGATACTTGATAAATTTGTCGCCGAATACGGCAAGGCACCGTTGTTTAAATCCGAACCCGGAAGATATTGTGTTGCCGAGGGCAGTGTCATTCTTTCAAAGGTTCACGCAGTTAAAGAGAATAACGGCAAAACTTTTGCGGGCTGCGACTGCGGCATGAATGTGCTGGTACGTCCCTCTATGTACGATTCATGGCACGATATCGAAGTGTTAAGAGACGGAAAGGTTGTTTCAAGAGACGACCTTAAAGAGATAACCGTGTGCGGAAATATCTGTGAGTCGGGAGATCTTTTGGCAAAGGACAGACTTTTGCCCGAAGTAAAGAAGGGCGATCTTCTTTGCATACTCGATACCGGTGCTTACGGTTACAGTATGTGTTCTACTTACAATTCGCGTCCCAGACCGGCGGAAATACTGGTTACATCTTCGGGAAAACTTGAGGTGATCCGGAAGAAAGAAACCTATGACGACCTCTTTCGACTTATGTAAACAAAAGATTTACAAAAGAAACCGAGATATCGGTTTCTTTTTGTATGAAATCCATGTTGAAAAAAGAAGCCGTCTCATTTAATCTATATGTAGTCTGGAAAAAGAAGGAAATATGATGATATTATCACCGTCAATCCTTGCAGCCGATTTCTCGGTGCTTGGGGAACAAATTAAAGAAGCAGACCGCGCAGGCGCTGATTACATCCATATCGATGTTATGGATGGTTTGTTCGTTCCTTCCATTTCTTTCGGGATGCCCCTTATCTCATCTGTTCGTAAAGTTACGGATAAAGTCTTCGACGTTCATTTAATGGTTACAGATCCCATTCGTTATATTGATGAATTCAAAAAATGCGGAGCCGATATCATTACAGTTCATTTGGAAGCGTGTGAAGATGTTGACGCAACGATCGAAGCGATAAAGAAAGCGGGATGCAAAGTCGGATTATCCATTAAGCCCGGCACTCCCGTGAGTGAAGTATTTCCTTTTCTTTCTAAAGTGGACATGGTGCTTATCATGACAGTTGAGCCCGGATTCGGCGGACAGGAATTCATTCCCGAGACACTCGATAAGATCAAAGCGGTTCGTGATGAGATCACAAAGTTATCCCTTAATACGGATGTTGAGATAGACGGGGGAGTTACCCGTGATAATATCGATACCATTCTTAATGCCGGCGCCAATGTTATCGTTGCCGGTTCAGCAGTGTTTAAGGGAAATATTTCCGATAATGTTAAATATTTTAAAAGTAAGTCATTTATTTAAAAACCTCTATTGATGAAGAGGTTTTTTTTATGATATTATAGTAAAAATTTTTAGGAGGCATAAGGCAATGGCAAAGAGAGAAGATATTAAAAAGGTGCTGATCATAGGCTCCGGACCCATCATCATCGGACAGGCATGCGAGTTCGATTATTCGGGTACACAGGCATGTAAGGCACTGAGAAAACTCGGATATGAGATAGTGTTGGTGAATTCGAACCCCGCAACGATCATGACCGACCCGGGCATTGCCGATGCTACATATATTGAGCCGTTAAACGTAAAGAGACTTGAGGCGATTATCGCAAAAGAGCGTCCCGACGCAATACTTCCCAACCTCGGAGGACAGTCGGGACTTAACCTCTGCTCGGAACTTTCGACGGCAGGAATTCTTGATAAATACGGTGTAAAGGTCATCGGTGTTCAGATCGACGCCATCGAACGCGGTGAAGACCGTATCGAATTTAAGAACACCATGAACAAGCTCGGAATCGAGATGGCCAGAAGTGAGGTTTCATACTCGGTTGACGAAGCCCTTGCCATTGCAGATAAACTCGGATATCCCGTTGTTCTTCGTCCCGCTTACACCATGGGCGGCGCAGGCGGCGGTCTTGTTTACAATAAAGAAGAGTTAAAAACTGTTTGCGAAAGAGGTCTTAAGGCTTCGCTTGTAGGACAGGTTTTGGTAGAAGAATCGATCCTCGGATGGGAAGAACTGGAACTTGAAGTCGTAAGAGACGCCAAGGGTCAGATGATAACGGTATGTTTTATAGAAAACATCGATCCACTCGGTGTACATACAGGAGATTCCTTCTGCTCGGCTCCCATGCTTACTATTTCCGAAGATGTGCAAAAAGAACTCCAGCGCCAGGCCTATAAGATTGTAGATGAAGTAGGAGTTATCGGCGGTACGAACGTTCAGTTCGGTCACGATCCCAAGACGGGCCGTATCGTTGTTATCGAGATCAATCCGAGAACTTCACGTTCTTCGGCACTTGCTTCAAAGGCGACCGGTTTCCCGATCGCACTCGTATCCGCTATGCTCGCATCGGGTCTTACGCTTGACGAGATACCTTGCGGAAAGTACGGAACACTCGATAAATACTATCCCGACGGTGATTATGTCGTTATCAAATTTGCTCGCTGGGCATTTGAAAAATTCAAAGGCGTTCAGGATAAACTCGGTACTCAGATGCGCGCCGTAGGCGAAGTAATGAGTATCGGTAAAACTTACAAAGAAGCATTTCAGAAGGCTATCAGAAGTCTGGAGATCGGAAGATACGGTCTCGGCTTTGCCGCTGATTTCCACGAGAAGTCTCTTGACGAGCTTATGAAGCTTCTTAATTTCCCTACAAGCCAGAGACAGTTCATTATGTACGAGGCTATAAGAAAGGGAGCGGATCTTAACAAGATCTACGAGCTTACCAAGATAAAGATGTACTTCCTCGAGCAGATGAAGGAACTCGTTGAGGAAGAAGAAGCAATCCTAAAATATAAAGGAAGCATGCTTCCCGATGATGTACTCATCAAAGCAAAGAAAGACGGATTTGCAGACAAGTATCTCGCAAAGATATTGGAGATACCCGAAGAAGATATAAGAAACAGACGTATTGAGATAGGCTGCGAAGAGCAGTGGGAAGGTGTACACGTAAGCGGTACAAAGGACAGCGCATACTATTACTCGAGTTATAACTGCGAAGACGGAAACAAGGTTGATACCGACCGCCAGAAGATCATGATCCTCGGCGGAGGTCCCAACAGGATCGGTCAGGGTATCGAGTTCGATTACTGCTCGGTACACGCTGCACTTGCACTTAAGAAACTCGGATTCGAGACGATCATCGTTAACTGTAACCCCGAGACCGTTTCAACAGACTACGATACATCCGACAAACTTTACTTCGAGCCTCTTACTCTTGAAGATGTACTCAGCATCTACAAGAAAGAGAATCCTGTCGGAGTCATTGCTCAGTTCGGAGGTCAGACACCTCTTAACCTTGCAGCAGAGCTTAAAAAGAACGGCGTGAAGATACTCGGTACTTCACCCGAAGTCATCGATCTTGCCGAAGACAGAGATCAGTTCAGAGCAATGATGGATAAACTCGGCATACCTATGCCCGAAGCAGGAATGGCAGTAACCGTTGAAGATGCTTTGGAAGTAGCCAACAAGATCGGTTATCCCGTAATGGTTCGTCCTTCATATGTACTGGGCGGACGCGGTATGGAAGTCGTACACGATGACGAGTCTCTTACCGAATATATGAAAGCCGCTATCGGCGTAACACCTGACAGACCGATACTTATCGACAGATTCCTTCGTCATGCGACGGAGTGTGAGGCAGATGCGATCTGCGACGGCGAGCATGCATTCGTTCCCGCTGTTATGGAGCATATCGAGCTTGCAGGTATCCACTCCGGTGACTCCGCTTGTATCATTCCTTCAATGAACATTTCGGAAGAAAACTTACGCACGATCGAAGATTATACGCGTAAGATCGCAGAAGAGATGCACGTTCAGGGTCTTATGAACATGCAGTACGCTATAGAGAACGGAAAGGTATATGTGATCGAGGCCAACCCCAGAGCATCACGTACCGTGCCCCTCGTATCAAAGGTTTGCGGTATCCACATGGTACCTCTTGCAACCGAGATCGCTACAAGAGAGATCACCGGAAGACCTTCTCCCATAGCAGGTCTTAAGCAGTCAAAGATTCCTTATCACGGTGTTAAAGAAGCGGTATTCCCCTTCAATATGTTCCCTGAAGTCGATCCCGTGCTCGGACCCGAAATGCGTTCGACAGGTGAGGTTCTCGGTATTTCCGAAAGCTTCGGCGAAGCATTCTACAAAGCACAGGAAGCTACACAGACCTGTCTTCCTTTGGAAGGCACCGCTCTTGTCAGCGTAAACGACAGAGATAAGCCGGAACTTCTTGACATCATCAAGTTACTTGCCGAATCGGGCTTTGACTTTGTGGCAACCGGAAGAACTTACGAGCTTATCAAAGAAGCAGGTTACAATGTAAAGAAAGCTCACAAGATTTACGAAGGACGTCCCGATGTTTCCGACTTTATCATCAACAAGGAAGTTTCATTGGTAATAAATACTCCCATAGGAAAGAAGGGTGCGCAGGATGACTCTTACATCCGTAAGGCAGCCATTCGTGCCAAGGTTCCTTACATCACCACTATGGCAGCAGCAAAAGCTACCGCACTGGGTATCAAGGCGATCAAGAACGGTGAGATTTCGGAACTTAAATCTCTTCAGGAGCTTCACGCTTCCATTCACTAGTCTTAAGGAGAGAACTTAACATGTTGGAATCTCTTAAAAGAAATAAAAAAGGCATTATATTAATGCTTATTTCGGCGCTGAGTCTTTCGGTGGGACAGTTGCTTTGGAAGTTCGCCGATTTCAGTGATATAGGAACAAAGATTTCTTCTTTCGAAGGAATAGTTAAACTTGTTTTAAGCGTTGCCCCGGGCTTTATCGTATATGCCCTGGGTGCGCTTGTGATGACTATCGCTCTCGGAAGCGGTGAGTTATCGGTACTTCAGCCCATAAATTCCATGAGCTATGTATTTGCCCTCATCCTTTCCGCGATATTTCTTACCGAGCCCATCACTCCTTTGATGGTGATCGGCATATTTGTCATCATCGCAGGTGTCATTTTGATAGGAGGAAGCAGCAAGAATGAATAAACTCGTTATTGTAATCGCTCTTATCGCAATGGCATTTATCGCATCTTTCGCAAGCTACTTTTTAAAGAAATCTTCGCCTGCGGAAGGAAGCAAATTGAAGATATTGCTTTCACCTTACTTTTATCTTGGCGGCATACTTTATGTAATATCGGCAAGTATCAGCATTTTTCTTCTTCAGTATCTTCCTTATGCGATCGTTATGCCTTTAGGCTCACTTACTTACATCGTTACCATGTTTTTGTCGGTAAAGCTTCTTAACGAAAAGATCACCGTAAGAAAGATAGTGGGTATGTTTGTGATCATAGCAGGCGTAGTTATGATCGCTGCAGGAATGATCTAGATTGATGTTTAAAATCAGGAGGAAGAAAAATGAAAAGAACATTAATTAAAGTTATGGCTATCGCACTTGCATTGGTATCACTTACCGCTTGCGGAACACGTACCATCGAGAGCATTATGTCATCAAAGGCTGCTCAGACACAGCTTGACCAGGTTAAGGAACAGATCATGTCAACATACGCTGATTACTACAGCGACTATGATATTGAGTTTTCCGGAAATGACATCGTCTACAAGTATTACTATTCATCTGAATTCGATGAGGATACTTTGAGCATGGTTACCGCTACACTTGAAAGTGACGATTCATGGTCTTCAACCATCGCTTCAACTAAGGACGAGATGGCAAAGAGTACGGGTATCACACCCGATTCCATCACTTTCGTTTATTATGACGCAAACGGAAACGAGCTTTTTAAGGTTACCGAATAATCCTTTTACAAGAAGTTGATCAATGGCGCATCATTCGATGCGCCATTTTTTATTGCATAAATAAGTCTTTAGATTATATAGTAATAATATGTCAAAGAAACCTATCTTATCAAAGAATTCAATAATCATTCTCGTGATAACGACACTGCTTGCGGGTCTTTCCGCAATTCTTTTGGTGTTCTTTATATCATTTAACAATAAACTCAACAAAACGGAAGAAGACAGAACATACCAAAGATACTATGCCATGATAGCCGGTGATGACGAATCGACATTTACCGATTCGCTTTATAAAAGCATCCTGCCCAAAGCCGAAGAGGAAGACGCATACGTTGAGATGATCTCAAGGTCTCTTTCGCAGGAATACTCCGACGAGCAGCTGGAG
>CAMPBP010000014.1 GCA_946639085.1 uncultured Lachnospiraceae bacterium | reverse complement strand
AAGATCACACAGTGCATATCGTTTTGCCGAATCTTTTGCACAGGCACGTGAAGGCGTGACTAAACTGTTATATGCCGTATATCGAGAAGACGAGCATTTCCTGTCCGGAATATCACAAAAGGTTTTTGAAAATGTAGAACTGTTTACAAAATTGGGCTTTGTGGAAAGAACGGCGGAGGGTAAGCTGCAGCTGGACGTTCCTGTTTTGAACAAAGAGGAAAAGAAAGCATTCTACGCCTTAATGGAAGAAAATGCAGTAAGGCTCAAAGAAACCTTTTGCGATGAGTATAAAGAAATGATCCAAAATCCGGTTATCGTACCCAAACAGATCCGTGATGATGTACCGGGATTTCTGCGATATCTGAATACTTGCTGCTATTTCCCGAGTGTTTTGATACACGAGGCGAGAAAGAAAGGATTATTCCTAAAAGGATACGAAAAAACCGCGCCTGCTGTTTTGATGGAGATTGAAGCTGAAGAGTAGACAAGAATATAAGGATAGTGGCCTGACACCTAATGGGTGTCGGGCTTTTTTCTTTTTACCGAATTTTTTTTTAACTTCAAGTACATTTCAGGTTGACTTTTTATAATGACATCAACATACAGAAAGGAATGCGGAAAATGGAGCAGGAAAAACATTATCGGCACGAGCTGAAATATGAGATAGCGTACGCCGATTACCTGGCGATCAGAAAGCGGCTTATGAAAGTCATGAAGACCGATCCCCACGTGAACGAGGACGGAAGGTATCAAATACGAAGCATATACTTCGACAATGTTGACGATAAGGCGTTAAGAGAAAAGATTGACGGGATCGCGAAGAGAGAAAAGTTCAGGATAAGGTATTACAACGACGATCTTTCCTTCATCACTTTGGAAAAGAAAATGAAGATCAACGATCTGTGTCTAAAATATGACGCGACGATCACAAAAGAAGAACTTCGGAAGATCTTGGACGGCGACTACGGTTGGATGAAAGAACAGGAAAACGAACTGGTACGTGAGTTTTACGCAAAATTAAATTATCAAAGGCTTAAACCGCGGGTGCTTGTTTCATACGTAAGAGAACCCTACATCTACAAAGCCGGAAATGTCAGAGTGACATTTGATTCGGACATAAGAACAAGTCTTTTTTCAAAGAAATTTTTAACGGGTGAGGCACCTGACATAAGTGCAACGGAAACGCCGAAAGACATGCTTATGGAAGTTAAGTACGACGCATTTTGTCCGTCTTTGATCAAAGATATCGTTCAGGTAAAAAACATAAGACAACAAGCATTTTCGAAATACGGCGCATGCCGCAGATTCGGTTAATACAGGAGGATAAATAAATGACATTCAGTGATATTTTTAAATCAAGTTTTTTGGAGAGCGTAACGGAATTTTCCGCGCTTGATACGGTTATAGGTTTGATATTCGCCCTTGTGGTGGGATTATTCATTTTTCTTGTTTACAAAAAGACATTCAGCGGAATCATGTATTCCACGGGATTTGCAATGTCACTTGTGGGACTTTCACTCGTAACGACACTCGTTATCATGGCGGTAACTTCAAACGTAGTTTTGTCACTGGGTATGGTCGGTGCACTTTCGATCGTTCGTTTCCGTTCGGCCATTAAAGAGCCCATGGAGATCGTGTTCTTATTCTGGGCACTTGCGGCAGGTATCGTTATCGGTGCGGGAATGATCCCTCTTGCGGTAATCGGTTCTGTAGTGATCGGCGTGATACTTATTCTTTTCTCAAGCAGCAAGTTCCATAAGACTCCTTACATCCTCATAGTTGAATGTGATGATGAGAAGGCCGAAGAAAACGCACTTAACATTATCTCAAAGAGCGTTGACAAATATGTCGTAAAGTCCAAATCCGTGAATGCTTCCGGTATCGAACTTACGGCAGAGATAAGAGTAAAGAATGAAGCAACGGCTTTCGTTAACCGCATAAACGACATTAACGGAGTATCGGGTGCCACACTGGTAACTTTTAACGGAGACTATATGTCATAAAAAGGAGGTATCGTATGCTTGGAGGAAAACATACAACAGGTATCATAATAGCGATAACTTCGATAGCTGTTCTCATCTGTCTTCTTGCAGTGGCTTTTTCGGACAAGATAACCGGTCTGTTGGGCGGAAACGGTGTTACGCATGCATACGAGAGTAAGCTGTTTGATACCGATGAGATCATAACGATAGATATCCAAATGGACGAAGAAGACTGGGAAACCATGCTTCAAAACGCCATGAGTGAAGAGTATTACACCTGCGATGTGGTGATAAACGGCGAAACGATCAAAAACGTTGCTATAAGACCAAAAGGAAATACGAGTCTTTCTTCGATAGCGTCCAATCCGGATACGGACCGCTACAGTTTAAAACTTGAGTTCGATCATTATGTAAAAGGACAGACATGCTTTGGTCTTGACAAACTAATACTTAACAATAACTATGCGGATGCGACAAATATGAAAGAAGCGATCGTGTATGACATGTTCGAGTTTCTTGACGCAGATGCATCTTTGTACAATTACGCGAGTGTATCCGTAAACGGTGAATATATAGGAGTATACCTCGCACTCGAAGCCGTAGAGCAGAGCTTTATGCTCAGAAATTACGGTACACAGGACGGCGAGCTTTATAAGCCCGACAGCATGGAAATAGGCGGCGATAACAATTCATTCCCCTCTCCTTCTTCTTTGTCGCCCGGGCCGTCCGGGCCGGACATGGACTTTTCGGATTTCGACAGCTCTAAATTCGCCCCCTCTGATTTTGAAGGGATGACTCCGCTTTCGGGCGGAGGAAATTCCTTCAAACCCGATATGTCGGAAGGAGGAGATTTCAGCTTCGGTGGCGGCGGAGCCGATCTTAACTATAACGGCGACGACCTTGACAACTATTCGACCATATGGGACGGTGCGATCACAAATACGACCGAAAAAGATCATAAAAGAGTCGTTACCGCACTTAAAAACATAAGCGAAGGCACGGATATCGAAGAGTATCTTGATGTCGACAATGTGCTCAAATATATGGCGGTTCATACATTTGCCGTAAACATGGATTCACTTTCCGGTACGATGGCTCACAACTATTATATTTACGAGTATGACGGACAGCTTAACATCATCCCCTGGGATTACAATCTTTCCTGGGGAGGAATGGGAATGGGCAACTCGTCAAACGCTGAAGAGATGATAAACGATGCGATAGATACTCCGTTTTCTTCAACAGATTTCTTTGATGTACTTCTTGAAAACGAAGAATATCTCGCAAAGTACCATGAATACCTTAACATGCTCGTCGAAGAATATGTTGAGTCGGGCAGGTTCGAAGCGGTCTATAACCGTATAAGATCACAGATAGATTCGCTTGTCGAAACGGATCCCACCGCATTTTACAACTATGACGAATATGAAGCGGCAGCGGAAATGCTTTACAAAACGATCCTTTTAAGAGCAGAGAGCATCAAAGGACAGCTTGACGGAACGATCCCTTCGACGGATGAAGAACAAAAAGCGGATTCATCGGCCTTTGTGGATGCCTCGGAAATCGATGTAACCGCCATGGGACAGATGAACGGAGGCGGAGCAGGCGGCGGAGGGGACAGCCCGTTCGGTGACATGAGCTTTTTTAAACGCGATAAGAAAGGCGGACAAAGCCCTGACAAAGCGACGGGAGGAGACTGAGTCTCCTCCTTTTTTATTTCCTTCTCTCTTAAACAACGCATCGGGATATGGTATAATCTCATAAGAGGTTCGGGGGCAAAAAACGGACTTTGGAGGAAAGATGTACCAGTTATTTCTGATAATACAATGTGTGAGCATAGCAATGCTCTTTGTTGAATGTGTTGTCGTAATAAGAACGACAAAAGACAATGTCAATTTCTATCTTTTTCTGACTGCAGCCTTTTCTCTTATCAACAACATAGGTTATCTGTTCGAACTCACATCCAAAACGGAAGAGGCATACATGACCGCATTAAAGATCAGTTATTTCGGACGTGTATGGACGACCTTCGTGTTCTATTTATTTGTCTGCGAACTTGTAAGATTCAAACTTCCCACCTGGCTTAGATATTTTTTCATCGCAGCAAACATATTTACTCATCTGATGGTCTGCTTTACAGAATCAACGGGCCTTTATTACAAAAACACTCATTTCTATCGGGCAGCCGGATTCCCCGTTTATGCTCACGATAACGGAATAGTGCATCATATCTGGAACGTTCTTTTGATAATATTGGTATTGTGGTCATTTATCCTGCTGGTCGGAGCGTTTGTAAGGGAAAAAGAAAAAGTTGCGAAAAAGCGTATTGTCATGATCTTTTTGGCGATGCTCGTTCAGTCAACGTTCCTTGTCATCGAACTTTTAAAACTCCTTCCGATAACCAAAGTATATGATTTTACGATGCCTGGCTTCCCAATCTCAGCGATCTTCATCTTCATCGCGATATATAAATACAAGCTCTTAAGTACCGAAGAACTTGCAAGAGACTACGTTGTCGACGAACTTTCCGACGCTATTCTCGCTGTCGACACAAGCGAGAGGATAGGCTTTTACAACAAGACCGCCGAGAGCATATTCCCGGGTCTTCGTTACAACTCCGGTCTCGTTCTCGGAATGATCCGCCGTTCGATGGAAAACGGTGTGCCGATCAGGATGAAAGGGCACATCTATACACCGCAGGAAGTGGATCTTACAAGAGACGGAAAGAGTGCAGGCAAGCTCTATTCGCTTTCCGACGACACGCAGCTTTACGAATATACGACCGAACTTGAAAAGCAAAAGGAGATAGCCGACGAAGCCAACAAGGCAAAGTCCCAGTTCCTTGCAAATATGTCTCACGAGATAAGAACACCCATCAACGCCGTTCTCGGTATGGATGAGATGATACTCAGGGAGAGCAGCGAGGAAGGCATCCGCGCCTACGCTTCCGACATCAAAAATGCGGGAAAGACGCTTCTTTCCCTGGTAAATGACATTCTTGATTTTTCAAAGATCGAGGAAGGCAGGATGGAGATCATCCCCACCCGTTACGAGCTTTCTTCGGTCATCAATGACCTTGTGAACATGATAAGAGCCCGCGCCGACAAGAAGGGACTTGGACTTAACGTCAACGTCGATCCCACGATTCCTCACATGCTTTTCGGCGACGAGATAAGGCTTAAGCAGATAGTCATAAACCTTCTCACCAACGCTGTTAAGTACACCGAAAAGGGCGAGGTAACGTTAGATGTCAATTTCGAAAAACTGTCCGACCAGGAGATAGGTCTTTCGTTTAAGGTTTCCGACACAGGTATCGGTATGAAGGAAGAGGACATGGAAAAACTGTTCTCACCTTTCTCACGCATTGAGGAAAAAAGAAACCGCTCCATCGAGGGAACCGGTCTTGGCATGAGCATAGTTAAGCAGTTGCTGTCGCTTATGGACAGTAAGCTTGACGTAAAAAGCGTTTACGGAGAAGGCTCGCAGTTTGCTTTTACCGTAAAGCAGACCGTTATAAAGTGGGAGCCCATCGGTGATTTCTCCGACGGATTCGGAAACGTCGACAGTGAAAACACCGTTTACAAAGAGCTCTTCCACGCACCCGATGCCCACATTCTCGTTGTGGACGATACCGAGATGAACCTTACCGTCATCGAGAACCTGTTAAAGAGCACAAAGATAAACATTGATACGGCATGCTCGGGAGAGGAAGCCATCGCCAAAGACGCCGCAAATGATTATGACATCATATTTGTCGATCACATGATGCCTAAGATGGACGGTATCGAGACGCTTAAGCACTTAAAAGAGCAGTCTCCCGACAAAAAGACGGTCTACATAGCGCTTACCGCCAATGCGGTTTCCGGCGCCAGAGACATGTATCTTGAAGCAGGCTTCTGCGATTATCTTTCAAAGCCCGTCGACGGAAGAAAACTTGAAGAGATGCTAAAAGAGTATCTTCCCAAAGAAAAAGTGCTTAATGCAGAGGGGTCCGAAGAAACCGTTCACGAAGACATCGCACTTCCCGAAGAGTTAAAAAATGTGGAAGGGCTTGATACCGAGAAGGGCCTTACAAACTGCGGAAACGTCGAAAGTTATTTATCGATTGTGGATGTGTTCGCAAAGACTTCTTCTTTCAAAGCCGACGAGATCGAAAAACTGTACAAAGACAAAGATTACGACACATATACGATAAAGGTTCATGCCCTTAAAAGCTCGGCCCGCATAATCGGAGCCGATGAACTTTCCGAACTTGCAAGATCTTTGGAAGAAGCGGGCAAAGGAAAAGACCTTGAATATATCGGACAGAACACGGCAAAGCTTCTTGCCGATTACAGGGAGCTGGGAACGCGCTTACTTGGCAATAAGGGGGACGAACAATTAAAAGAGATCACTCCCGCCATGAGAAACGAAGCATTTGAGACCATCAAAGAGATTACAGAAAGCATGGATTTTGGTATGATGGAACAGGTGCTTAACGACATAAAGGGTTACAGACTTGAAAGTGACGATCAAAAAGCGATCGATTCCATCAGTGAAAAACTTTTCAGTCTGGATTGGGACGCGATAAAAGAGATCGCGGATGAAAGAATAAGCAATTAGGAGGAGAGAATGGACGACAACACAAGAGGTAAGATACTTGTAATAAGCCCGACCGAAAGTTTTCTGGCAAAGGGGCTTGTTTCAAAGATCAACGCGGAAAGATTAAATGCCGTTTTGCTTAACGGACAGATAAAAGAGATCGATCCTTTAAGGGAGGAGACGGAACT
The DNA here is from genome assembly GCA_946639085.1 of uncultured Lachnospiraceae bacterium. Classification (GTDB taxonomy): domain Bacteria; phylum Bacillota; class Clostridia; order Lachnospirales; family Lachnospiraceae; genus UBA1258. The sequence goes on along the minus strand of CAMPBP010000014.1, from coordinate 5,324 downwards.
TATCATAATCTTCCTAAGCGAAAACATGGAAGATATGACGAAAACCTTTGTCTATCTTAAAGATATGGCCAGCGATCTCGATCGTAAAATAATAGTGATCGGCGACGAGGCGGAATACGATCTCATCAAGAAGACTATCCCCGAGACGCTCATACTTGAATGGTTCAAGAGACCTTTAAACACCGACGATCTTATAAAAGCAGTTCGAAAGTATATGGAAGAGAACACCGGAGAGAACCGCAAAAAGACGGTATTGATCGTTGACGACGATATCACTTACATGAGAACCGTTTATGAATGGCTTAAAAACGATTATCACGTGGGCATGGCAGCAAACGGCGTCCAGGCCATAAGCTATCTTGCAAGGAACAAGGCGGATCTTATACTCCTTGACTACGAGATGCCCATCGCAAACGGACCCCAGGTTCTTGAAATGCTCAAAAATGATACCGAGACCGGAAACATTCCCGTAATGTTCCTTACAGGTCACGGCGACGTGGAGAGCGTTCTTTCGGTAGTCGGACTTAAACCTGCGGATTATCTGTTAAAAACCATCGATAAGACCACGCTTCTTAACAAACTTAAAGATTTCTTCAAATCGAATTAAAGTTAAACTAAGTATATAAGAGTAGCATAAGAGAGTATGAAAAATCTCATAACGGCGGCCTTTGCCTTCAAAGAAGGCTACATGACGAGCATACAACTTAACAAAACTGCGGACGATGCGACAAAAGAGATGTATTTAAAAAACATCTTTGTTTCCCTTTCTTCGGCAAAACTTAAAAACCCCGAAGATGACGTTATATTGAGCATTAACTGTGAACTGTCGCCTGAGTGGAAAGAACGCTTCGAAAAAGTCGGCGTGGGTGTCCGCGTAATGGACTTTACGGAGTTTGTGCTTCCGGAAACGTTCCAATGGTCCCTCGCTTTCTTTAAGCTTAATGTGCTAAGCAAGTGGGTGGAAGAAAACGCTTACGAGCGCATTCTGATGGTGGATGCGGATACGTATTCAAATCTTTCATGCAAAGACCTTTGGAAAGAAGCAGATAAAGGCTTGGTTTTATATCCTCTCGGACATACATATTCCCACTCCGACAGAGATATCATAAGACGCGACTTTGAAAGACTTTATCCTTCTGAGGCAAATACACTTCCCATAACTCACTACGGCGGAGAGTTCGTATGCGGCAATGTAAAGTTCCTATCACGCTACGTTTCCTGTATGAAAGAGTGCTTTGAAAAGATCAAAGAAGGCGGTTTTAACGTTGAAAAACTGATAGGCGACGAATCCCTTCTTTCCATATGCGCCGCACTTTTGTACAAAGAGATCCCGGTGATCTGCGCTACTCCTTACATGTTCAGATTCTGGACCGAGGACTTTTATCTGGTGTCTACCGTAACCGAGAGCAATCCCGTTTCCATATGGCATCTCCCGGCGGAAAAAGACAAAGGCTTTATGAGGATGTACAAATATTTTGTAAAACACGGCTCTTACCCGGACGTTGAGACCGCGGCAAAGTATTTCGGCATCATAAAATGCAAACGCCCCTTTAACCTGATAACTTTATCAAACAAGATCAACGGAAAACTGAATTCATGGAAAAAGAAAAAATAAGCGTAGTTATACCTGTTTACAACGTTGAAAAGTATATAAGAAATTGTCTCGATCACGTGATCGCTCAGACTTATCATAATCTTGAGATCATCCTGGTGGATGACGGCTCCACCGATGACAGCGGAAAGATCTGCGACCTTTACGCCATGAACGACTCCCGCATCCGTGTCATTCATAAAGAAAACGGCGGATCCAGCACGGCAAGAAATGTGGGTATAAAAGAAGCGACAGGAGCGTATATCGGTTTTCTTGACGCCGACGACTGGGCAGACGAGACAATGTACGAAGCGCTCTACAAAGCCGTAAGTGAAAATGACGCCGACATTGCCGAAGTCATGAGCATGGACTTTTCCGAAGACGGCGAACTGTTAAAGGGCCCCCGCCTTTCCACGGGCAAAACTACGTTCATTCCCGCAGAAGAAGATTTCAGGCTTCTTATGCTTCACGAAGGAGATTCTTCTTTTTGCACCAAGCTTATAAGAGCCGATTTTTGCAAGAAGTTTTCTTTCTCTGAGCATAAACTCAACGAAGACTTTCTCATGATAGTTGAGATGCTTCAGCATACAAGCGGCGTCTATTCGATAGAGGAGCCTCATTACAACATACTCATCCGCCACGGCAGCAACCAGAGAAGCGGCTATAAGGCGCACCTTTATGAGGCTGTGATCGATAACAGCGACTATGCTTTTGAAGTCATGAAAGAGCGTTTCCCTTCCTGCGTAAAAGAGACCGAGCGTTTCAGATATGTGCAGAGGCTCATGTTCTTACTCCACATCCCCGTGGAACTCATGCGCGAAGACAACGCCTGCTACATGAAAGTCATAAACGAGATAAAAAGTGAGAAGTCTTTCTGGAAGACAAATCCTTTCCTTACCGATAAGGAAAAAAGAAACCTCACCCGCCTTTCGACGGCGCCCGTTGCGGTGAAAAAAGCGCACCGTCTCATCATGAAAATAAAAGGAGTAAAGAAATGAACGACCGCATTTATGTGTGTCACACCTTTTATCATGCATACATATCTTTTCTTAAGGAACTTGCCTTAAGAGAAAAGGCCGCCAATGAAGGCAAAGACTTTGGCGATGCGACCATCGTTTTGTCCAAGCTTTCAAACGATTTCAAAGATTCAAAGAAAAGGTTTCTCGACAGCGGCATCTTTAAAGAAGTGCTGGACTATGACGAGAAAAGGGAAGATGCGTTTCCGGGACTTGAGAAATATAAGAAGCCCGGAAATATGTTGGTAAAAACCATTAACCGCATCATTCTTACTTCCAAATTTGCAAAAGCGCTTGAGGCGGACGTTCCCTGTGATTTTAAGAAATACAAAGACATATACGTTTTTTGCGATGCCGATCCCATAGGCACGTATTTAAACAAACACAGGATAAGATATCACGCTGTGGAAGACGGGCTTAACAATCTTCATTACATCGATCTTCCCAGAGTAAAAGATCCGAAGCTTTTTAACTTTAAGAAGTTTCTCAGCAGAAATCTTAACCTGATAGTCATGTCAGACGGTTACGGCAAGTACTGTGTCGACATGGAAGTAAACAACATAGCGGGGCATAAGTATCCGCGCAAGAACTTTGTGGAAGTTCCAAGAAAAGAACTTTCCGACAGACTGACCGATGAGGATAAAAAGATACTTACAAAAGCGTTCATAGCTGACTACGACAAGCTCGAAGAGCTTGTAAAGGAAATGGGCAATGACGATAAGATACTTATCCTTACCGATCCTTTGTGTACTTTGGATGTTCGCGAGAAGATCTTCAGAGACATCATAAAGATGTACGAAAAAGAAGGAAGGATATTCCTTAAGCCTCATCCGAGAGACAAGCTTGATTACAAGACTCTCTTTTCGGAGTATCCGCAGTTTGACGCGACCGTTCCCATGGAGATACTTAACTTTATCCCCGGCGTTCGCTTTAAGAAGGCCATAGGCGTGCTTACGGAGATGAAAGCCATCACTTTCGCGGACGAGGCCATTCGTCTCGGCGCAGATTTTATGGACGCATACGAAGAGCCTTCGATACACAGACAAAACGAGTACATTTAACCTGTAAGAAGAACGCGTTTCCTTGACCGTAAATGTTAACGTTGGTACAATCAGATTTGGATAAATAACTTTTACATACAAATAAAATAATTAAGGAACCTGTATAAATGTCAGTTAAGTATCACAATTTCGGCGGTTGGCTGGGATGGACGCTTCAAAAGTATTTTCCGAAGCTTTCCGCAGCAAGCTATTTAAAACTGCAATTCGCTTCCCGTAACAAGAAGCAAAAAGAATACATAGACTATTTCTTGAGTACTGAGGAGCCCCCGCAGCCCCTTATCGTAAATCTTGAGACCATCAACAGATGCAACTCGGATTGCGCGTTTTGTACGGCAAACAGGAATTGCGAGAAGAGGCCTCTTTGCAAAATGGAGAGCGATCTCTTTTATTCGATAATCGACCAGCTTGCGGACTGGGGCTATAAGGGACATCTTACTTTGTACGGAAACAACGAACCGTTCATAGATACAAGGATCGTTGAGTTCCATAAATACTGCAGGGAAAAACTTCCGGACAGTTATATTTTTCTTTCTACCAACGGGCTTTTACTTAACATAGATAAAGTAAAAGAGATCATTCCTTACGTAAATCAGCTCATCATCAACAACTATTGTCTTGATATGAAGCTTCATAAGAACGTTCAGGAGATTTACGATTACGCAAAGTCTCATGAGGATGAGTTTAAAGACGTTGAGCTTTTGATCCAGATGAGATATAAAAATGCGGTACTTACCAACCGCGCAGGATCGGCTCCCAACAAGAAAAATGACGTTAAGATCATCAAAGAGACATGTCTTATGCCTTATACGGACGTGTTCATCTTCCCCGACGGAAGAATGGGTATATGCTGTTGCGATAACTTCGAGGTTACCACAATGGCCGATCTTAAGACCACTCCCATCAAGGAAGCCTGGAACTCCGATGCGTACAAAGATCTCAGAGAGAAGATCAGAGAAACCAGAAGCAATTACGGTTTTTGCAAATACTGCGATTTCATAGATGCAGGACTCAGAATGGACGCCGTAACGGACACTCTCGCACACAGAGATGCAAATCACGGTGCACGCCAGTCCATGTTTAAGAAGGATTAATTGAGAATGAAGAAAGCACTTGTAATAGGTGCCGGCCCCGCCGGACTTACAGCTGCATATGAATTGCTTCGGCAGTCAAAAGACATTGAGGTGGTTGTTTTCGAAGAGAGCAACTGTTTTGGCGGTATATCCAAAACCGTTGAGTATAAGGGAAACCGCATGGATATGGGCGGACACCGCTTCTTTTCAAAGGTTAAGGAAGTAAACGACTGGTGGGACAAGATGCTTCCCATGCAGGGCGCACCTACGTATGATGACATACTGCTTCATCGAGAGATGCCCCTTTCAAAGGGTGGCCCCGATCCCGAGAAAGAAGACAGGGTAATGCTCACCAGACACAGAGTGTCGCGTATTTTCTTTGACGATAAGTTCTATGATTATCCGATCTCCCTTAAGCCCGAGACATTTAAGAACATGGGACTTTTAAAGACGATGCAGGTAGGCTTTTCTTACATCGGAGCAGTACTTCACAAGCGTCCCGAAGACAACCTTGAGAACTTCTACATCAACTGTTTCGGTAAGAAACTTTATTCCATGTTCTTTGAATATTATACCGAGAACCTTT
>CAMPBP010000013.1 GCA_946639085.1 uncultured Lachnospiraceae bacterium | reverse complement strand
AATGGACGGTATTGAGGCCACAAAGCACATCCACGAGCTTGAAGGCGACATTTCGAGAACCCCTATCGTTGCGCTTACGGCAAATACCGCGGGAAACCTTGAACAGACATTTTTCAACGCAGGCATGTGTGATTTCCTTGCAAAGCCCATCGTAGTAAAGCAGCTTAACGCGATACTTAAAAAATGGATAACAAAAGACAAGCAGATATATGTTGACGCTTCCGAGGCTTTAACGGATTATATGCAGGATAATTACAGACCCGAGAGAGCCATTAAAGATTACTGGAACGATTTCCCTCTTTTCAAAGAGGTACTCATACTTTTTAAGGAACAGGGCGATCTTGTATTCTCCAAACTTATGGAAGGGGAAGATGAAAACCTTGAAGAAGAGATCACAAAGTTATCAAGATACACCCGCTCCATACGTGCCCTTAAGCTTGAGGACATGATGTACGATCTTGTGGAAGCATACAGCTCTCCCGACAAAGAAGGTTACGCCGAAATCGTTGACAAAGCCTCCAAGGAATACGGCCGCATATGCGAGATCATCAAAACGTTTATCGACAGCCGTTCGGATGATCGGGACAAAGAAAACGCTACGGATACTTTGACAAATTAACGAGTGGCTATTAAACTAGATATTACGCGCGGATATGGTGGAATTGGCAGACACGCCAGATTTAGGTTCTGGTGCGCGAGCGTGCAGGTTCAAGTCCTGTTATCCGCATAAAGGTATAGGAGAGCAATTTGCTCTCCTATACCTTTATGCGGATAACAGGACAATATAGAAAGGAATAATTATGAAAAGACAGTATTGGAAACCTTCGAACATGTTGTATCCGGTGCCGGCAGTGCTGGTGACATCGGCAGACGAGAACGGAAGAGCGAACGTTATGACGGCAGCCTGGGCAGGCACGATCTGCTCCGATCCGGTTATGCTTTCGGTATCCATAAGGAAAGAGCGTTACAGCCACGATATCATTAAGCGAACGGGAGAGTTTGTTGTATGCCTTACAACGGAGAAACTGGCGAAAGTAACCGATTATGTGGGTGTTAAGTCGGGACGCGATATGGATAAGTTTAACCTTAAGGGAGATCTTAAGATAACAAAGAGCGAATCGAAATTCGTAAAGGCTCCCGGTATTGCGGAAAGCCCGGTATGTCTTGAATGTAAGGTTAAAGACATCATCGAACTCGGTTCCCACGACATGTTTATAGGAGAAGTTGTTTCTACCGATATAGATGAAAGTCTTCTTGATGAGAACGGAAAACTCGATCTTTCAAAGGCCGGTCTTATAGCTTATTCCCACGGCGAGTATTTTGCCCTTGGCGAGAAATTGGGAAAATTTGGATATTCCGTCAAGAAGAAATAAAGTAACGAACGGAAATTAAGTAAATTTAAGTAAATTATTCATTCAGGCAGTTTGCGAAAACGATTACGCAAACTGCCTGTTTTTGTGCAGAATTCACAATACAAAAACGCTAAATTTGTCGAAAGGGTAAAAATTTAACGATAAATCGATTTACAATCAACTTAAAACGTTGACTAAAATTACTTAATCACTATACTAAATTAAGTAAAGAATAATAACGCTTAAGTAAATTAAGCGTAACACTCAAAGGAGGAAATGTTTATGAAATTGAAGAAGGTTATTTCAATCTGTCTGGCAGCAGTGATGACTTTTTCTTTGGCCGCATGCGGAGACGGATCGGCGGCTTCGGGAAAAAACGGTTCTGTGCCGACCTACACACAGCTTGATCTTTCCAAGTATTCGGATACAAAGGCTACGATCAAGTTCATCCATCACAAGACAGACCGCGCTGAGGACGGCACCATGGATAAGATGGTAGCTGAATTCAACAAGGAATTTCCGGGTATTAAAGTGGAGATGGAGGCTATAACCGATTACGCCGAAGATTCTCTGCTCAGATTGTCTACAGGTGACTGGGGCGATGTAATGTTCATCCCCGCAGTGGATAAGAGCGATCTGTCCGGTTTCTTTATGCCATTTGACTCACTTGAAAATCTTTCAAAAGAGCTCAATTTTGTTGATGCATGGGAGTTTGAAGGACAGTGTTACGGTATCCCTTACATGGCAAACGCGCAGGGTGTTTTGTACAACAAGAAAGTCTTTAAGGATGCGGGAATCGATAAACTACCCACGACACCTACCGAGTTCCTTGACGATCTTAAACTCATTAAAGAAAAGACCGATGCCATTCCGCTTTATACAAACTATGCGGCAGGATGGACCATGGGTGCATGGGATGCCTACATCGGTATCGTTACAAACGGTGACAACACTTATATGAATCAGAAGTTTGTTCATACCGCAGATCCTTTTAAAGATCCCGGTGATGATACGGGCATCTACAATCTTTACAGAATACTGTTTGATGCAGTTGCCAACGACCTTATCGAGGACGACTACACTACTACAGACTGGGAAGGCTGCAAGGGTATGTTAAACCGCGGCGAGATCGGAACCATGGTTTTGGGATCCTGGGCATACGCTCAGATGCAGGAAGCAGGCGATACACCCGAGAACGTAGGATATATGCCTTTCCCCATGACGGTAGGCGGAAAGCAGTATGTATCTGCAGGCGGCGACTATAACTACTGCATCAATGCCAAAGCATCGGATGAGAATAAGCTCGCTTCGCTCATATTTGTTAAGTGGATGGTTGAAAAATCTGATTGGTGTTACAACGAAGGCGGTTACACGGTTGTTAAGGGTGGAAAGAACCCCGATATGTACGCAGCTTTTAACGGATGCGAAGTAACTTCCGACCAGCCTTCCAAAGCAGGAGAAGAAACGTATCTTAACGATATGAATTCGGAATCGGAGCTTTCATTCAACGCAGGCGGAAACAGCAAGGTTCAGAGGATCGTGGAAGCGGCTGCAACCGGATCCGAGACACTTGATGATATTTATGCCGATTGGACGGCTAAGTGGAACGCAGCTCAGGAAGATCTTGAGATATCAGTTGATTATTGATTAAACAGGAGTTAGTGCAATGACCTTGAATGGAATCGGTAAACATAAACGAACATTCGGAGAATGGCTTAGGAGCCGCGACGGTCAGAAGGTGTTGGTCATAACCGCATTTTTGATAATCCCGTTGATGCTCTTGCTGGTATTTACGTATATTCCGTTTGCGGAAACGATAAAATTCAGCTTTTACAACATGAAATATGTCGGAGCGAGAAAATTTGTGGGATTGAAAAACTATGCAAAGGTATTCTCCAGAGATGACTGTTTCGGGGCTCTTAAGCTGTCGTTGTACTACATGGGAGGATCGGTCGTACAGCTTACGCTGGCATTGTATCTGGCGACCATATTAAGTTTTAAAGTCAAGGGCGGAAACTTTTTCAAAGGCTTTATGTTTTTCCCGTTTTTGATAAACGGTATTGCGATCGGTTTTATCTTCAAATTCTTTTATACGAGAGGATTTGTGTTTGATACCGTGCTTGGCTGGTGCGGTTTTAACTTGGAAGACCTTCCGTATTGGCTTAAGGACCGCAGTATAAACAATATTTCACTTGTAGGCACGTCCGTTTGGCGATATTTCGGACAGAATATGGTGCTTTTTATAGGAGCGATCATGTCTGTAAGCGGCGAGTTGTACGAAGCCGCGATGCTTGACGGCGCCAACAGATTTCAGCAGTTCAGATATATCATCCTTCCGAGCATAAAGTCGATCTTTGTACTCAACGTGATCCTTTCGATATCGGGTTCTTTGAGCGCGTTTGAACCGCCTTACGTCATTACGGACGGCGCCAACGGAACCGGAACGTATTTCGTGGTAATGCACGAGATCGCGCATACGCAGCAGAAGGTCGGACTGGCCTCGGCAATGGCCGTGGTATTGCTCTCCATTATATTTGTCGTAACGATACTTCAAAAACTGTTCTTTAAATATGTATTCAAGGATACCGATTGACCGATACGGTCTAAATGGAGAAAGAAACCATGAACATAATGGAAAAAACCGGGAAAGCCATACTGACAACGATTAAATATCTTTCACTTGCCTTCTTTTCGTTTTTTGCGCTTCTCCCGATAGTATCGTGCGTTATAACAGCATTCAAGACAGACAGAGAATATCAGAACACAAATGTCATGACTCTCCCGGAAAGCTGGCTTAACTTTTCAAATTTCGTCGATGCGTTCAAGAAGGCGGGAATGGCAAGAGCATTTATCAATTCGACGGTAATACTGATATTCGTTTTAGTCTTTTCTACGATACTCGGAACCCAGCTCGCATATGTGCTCGATCGGTTCAAATTTACGGGTAATAAGCTTATACGGAACATGTTTCTTTTTGCAACAATGCTTCCCGGCGTAGCGATGCAGATATCAGTTTACGAAATTATGTATAAGTTAAAGTTTATCAATTCGTTGCCGGGATATATAGTCTTGATGTGTGGGACTGACGTCATTGCGATCTATATCTTTATACAGTTTTTCGAAAACATAGATATATCGCTGGATGAATCGGCTATAGTTGACGGAGCCTCTTATTTCACTATCTTTTACAAGATATTGTTTCCGCTCTTAAAGCCTGCAATCGTCACGTCGTGCATTCTTAAAGGAGTGGGCACTTATAACGAGTACTATATGGCAAATCTTTATCTTCAGGATAAGAAGCATCTTGCGACCGTGGCAACATCACTTTATACGTTCGTGGGTCCCCTCGGAAGCAAATATAACCTTATATGTGCGGGAGTGATCATATCGCTGTTACCTGCACTTATCGTATTTATCCTTTGCCAAAAACAGATATATTCGGGACTCACGGCAGGTTCGGTAAAGGGATGACATTTAATTTACCTAACGATTGTTATGATTACTTAATTTAGGTATAATTAATTAATTAAGTAAATTCAAACGGAGGTAGGCAATATGTCCAGAAAGCCCGTTACCATGTCAGATGTGGCTAAGGAGCTTAACTTAAGTACGGTGTCCGTATCCAAGGCACTCAGCGGTAAAGACGGTGTAAGTGATGCGGTTAGAAAGATGATAATCAAAAAAGCCGGTGAGATGGGCTATACCTATTCAGGCGGCAAGAAGGAAACGGAAGAAAGAAGACACAACATAGGAATAATCGTCAGTGAACATTTTATCACTAAAGACGCTTACTATAGCCGACTGTACGAGAAGACCATGATGATGCTTACGGATGCAGGTCAATTGGGTATGCTCGAGATAATCATGAGAAGATCCGAAAAGAGCCTGGAACCTCCGGCACTTATCTCTTCCAATCAGATAGAAGGGATAATCGTTCTCGGTCAGATGTCCAAAAACAATCTTAATATGCTAAAAGATTATAATCTCCCTATTTTATATATGGATTTTTATGATGAGGACGTGGTGGAAGATGCCGTTATAAGCGACAGCGTATTCGGTTCCGGAATGCTTACGAATTACCTTATCCATAAAGGGCATAAGGATATTGCATTTGTAGGCAGCATCAGAAGTACCAGCAGTATAATGGATCGTTACATAGGCTATTACAGAGCCATGCTGTCGGCCGGACTTACGGTTTCGGACGATTGGCGCATAGAAGACAGAGATGAGGAAGGCGACTTTATAGGAATAGAATTTCCCAAGAAGATGCCTACCGCTTTTGTATGCAATTCGGACGCGGTTGCGTTCAATCTCGTGAAAAAACTTCAGGAAAAAGGTTACAACGTACCTGAGGATGTATCTGTAGTGGCTTTTGATAACTTTATATATGCTGAGATGAGTTCGCCAAAGATCACTACCTACGGCGTAGACACGGATGCTTTGGTTAAAAATGTGATCAGGATAATACTTGAAAAAGTTGAGAACAGAGATTACACGGTAGGTCGCGTACTCGTATCGGGGACGCTGGTTGAGCGTCATTCGGTAAAGAAGATTGGTTCGTAGCAGGAGATCGGAAAATGAAAGTTTTATGCATCGGAGAAATGCTTATAGATTTTACTCCCGTTAAGGGGATGCCCAATTCCTATACGGCCAATCCCGGAGGTGCTCCGGCAAACGTGGCCGTCAGCATTGCAAGAAACAGGATAGGTGCAGGTTTTATGGGAAAGCTTGGGAATGATGATTTCGGAAAGCTTTTGATGAATACTTTAAATGAGAATGGCGTTGAGATACTTGTGCCGGAACTTTGCAATGCTGCGACGACTACGCTTGCTTTTGTGACTCTGGATGAAAAGGGTGACCGCTCGTTTACTTTCGCCAGAAAACCCGGTGCCGATATGCTTCTTAGTGAAGACGACGTCAGAAGAGCAGATATATCTCAATTTGACATAGTGCATGCCGGATCCGTCAGTCAGTCGGGAAGTCCCGAAAAAGATGCGGTTATTCTCGCACTTAAAATCGCAAAAGAAAACAAAAAACTTGTAAGCTTTGATATCAATTACAGAGATAAGATCTGGAGCGCGGAAGATTGCTTAAAAGAGTCTGAAAAGATATTCCCTCTGACGGACCTTTTAAAGATTTCCGATGAGGAGCTTATGTTTGTGGGCGGTGAGGACAATATACCGAATTTTATGAAACGGTATGATATAGCTGTCACAGTGCTTACAAGAGGTAAAGATGGGGCGAGAATATTCTTTGATAACGGATTCGAAGACGTTGCACCCATGAAAGCAAAAGCGACGGATACTACGGGAGCAGGAGATGCTTTCTGGGGAGGCTTTTTATCGTGCCTTCTTGATCAGGGTGTAAAGAACGTTTCCGACATAACCATGGAAAAACTGGTAAAGGCCGGCAAATACGGCTCGATATCCGGCGGACTGTGCGTACAAAAGCCGGGAGGAATACCTGCCCTTCCTTACAGGGAGGAGATTGAAAGGGAACTTAATGAAAAGAATTGATACAGATCAAAAATGGGAATTATGCGTTAAGGGTGTTTTCGGGAACGAATCTATTCCGGCATACGTTCCCGGTTCGGTTTACAACGATCTTTTAAAAGCCGGCCGTATGGATGACCCTTATTTCAGAGATAACGAAGACGGCGCTCTTATGCTTATGAAAAATGATTTTGAGTACAAGGGCGCTTTTAATGTGTCAAAGAGTGAACTCGACGATGCAGACGAGGTGCTGCTTCGTTTCAACGGCCTTGATACTCTTACAGATATCAGGCTTAACGGCCATATTCTCGGAAGTACAAACAACATGCATCGTATCTGGGATTATTCCGTTAAGGATATGCTTAAAGAAAACAAAAACGAGCTTGTTGTGCTGCTTCATTCGCCTGTTGAGTTCATTGCAAAGGAATATGAAGCTGACCCTGCGATACTCGGAACGGAAGATGCCATGCGCGGATTTCCCAAGATCCGAAAAGGGCACTATATGTTTGGATGGGACTGGGGTCCGAGACTTCCCGACGCCGGTATATGGAAAGAAGTAGAGCTTTTGAAGGTAAAAAAAGCAAGACTTTCACGCGTATATATAAGACAGGTTTTCGGTGATGATCTGAAAAACGTAAAGCTTTCTTTTGACATATCGGTAAAAGATGCATTGGGCGATGATGCGGAGCATGATTTTTCGGGTTGCGGATACGATTTATTGGTGACGATGCTCGATCCCTTTGGTAATACGATCTTTGACAAAGAAAATATATCAAATGACCGTTCGATCGATATATGCGATCCGCTTCTTTGGTGGCCCAACGGTTTGGGAGAGCAACCGCTTTATACCGTTATCGTCGAACTGTCAGACAGTTTCGGAAATGTCATTGATATTGCAAAGAAGCGCATAGGCTTAAGAAAAATGGAAATGAGCACCGTTAAGGATGAATACGGTTCCGAATTTGCCCATAAGATAAACAACGTAAAGTTTTTTGCAATGGGTGCGGACTACATTCCCGAAGACAACATTCTTTCAAGGTGCAACAAAGAAAGAACTTACGATCTTTTGAAACAGTGCAAAGACGCACATTTTAACTGCATTCGCGTTTGGGGCGGCGGACTATATCCTTCGGATGATTTTTATGATGCCTGTGATGAACTCGGGCTTGTCGTATGGCAGGATTTTATGTTCGCGTGTGCAAATTACAGACTTACAAGAGAATTTGAAGAAAACATACTTGCCGAACTTACCGACAACATAAGAAGGCTTTGTCATCATGCGAGTCTGGGACTTTGGTGTGGCAACAACGAAATGGAGATGTTTGTCGACAAAGGCGAATGGGGCGCGAAAAATGAGATAAAAAGCGACTATGTTAAGATGTACGAATACCTTTTTCCAAGACTGTTGGAAAGTGAGGATCCTGACAGGTTTTACTGGCCCGCTTCTCCTTCCTGCGGAGGAGGTTTCGACGATCCCAATTCTCCCGACAGAGGAGATGTGCATTATTGGGACGTTTGGCACGGAAACAAACCGTTTACAGAGTATCGAAAGTTTCATTTCAGATATCTTTCCGAGTTTGGCTTTCAGTCATTCCCTTCGATAAAGACGATCGAAACGTTTACGCTTCCAAAAGACAGAAACGTGTTTTCATACGTTATGGAGAAGCATCAAAGAAACGCTTCTGCCAACGGCAAGATAATGAATTATATGGAGCAGACGTTTCTTTATCCCAATGATCTTGATACGCTTGTTTATGCTTCCCAGCTTTTGCAGGCAGAGGCTATAAGATACGGAGTTGAGCACTTCAGAAGAAACAGAGGTCGCTGCATGGGAACGGTTTACTGGCAGCTTAATGATTGCTGGCCGGTTGCTTCCTGGTCATCGATAGATTATTATGGACGTTGGAAGGCGCTGCACTATTATGCGAAAAGGTTCTTCGCACCGCTTTTGATCTCTTGTGAGGAAGAAGGACTTCTTACGCAGACGATGAACGTGAACGCGGAACCTTTTGATCTTAATAAATCCATCAGGTTAAGCGTAGCCAACGAATCAAAAGATAAAAGAGATGTTGTTGTAAAATGGCAGTTAAGAGATAACTTTGGAAAAGCATTGAGGGAAGAAGAAAAAACCGTGAACGTTGATGCTTTTTCATCAGTGTGGCTTGATAAAGTCGATCTCAAAAGTGCTCGAACGTATGAAGATTACGTAAGCTATCAACTTTTTGAAAAAGACGAAGAAATATCGAGCGGGACCGTTCTTTTCTGTCCGCCTAAGCATTTTGATTTCGTTGATCCGGGGCTAAAAGTAAGCGTTAACGGTGATGAGATAACGGTTTCTTGCGACCGTTTTGCCAAGAGTATAGAGATAAGAAACGATTCGGACGATCTGATTCTTTCCGACAATTTCTTTGATATGAACGGCGGCGAGAAACGCGTAAAGATATTAAAGGGTACACCTACAGGTCTTGAAGTCAGGAGTGTATATTCTATCCGGTAGGTCCGATGGGGCAAAAAGAAATAATAAGGAGTTGTTTAATGGATAGAAAATATCTGATCGACACTCAGGAAAACAAAGCATTTCTTAAAGATAACGCATACGCGCTGCTTGATTTCGGAAGAAGATTTCCTTCTCCCGGCGGTTCGAGTTATTATCTCGGAGACGACGGAACTCCGTGGACGGAGCGAAACAGGGAAACCTGGATAACATGCCGTATGGCCCATGTTTACAGCATCGGTTCCATGATGGGATACAAAGAAGGCAAAGAGTTGGCCGGCGCAGCCGTTAAAGGTCTTTTGGGAGAATTAAGGGACAAAGAAAACGGTGGCTGGTATGCCGGCATTACAAAAGACGGCGACATTGTTCCCACAAAGCAGTGCTATGCTCACGCTTTTGTGATACTTGCGGCGACCAGCGCATACCTTGCGGGAGTTGAGGGTGCAAAAAAACTTCTGGATGACGCACTTAAAACATATGATAAGTATTTCTGGAACGATAAAGAAGGATTATCATGTGATACCTGGGATACGGAATTTAAAAAGCTCGACGATTACAGAGGCATAAACGCCAACATGCATACCGTTGAGGCTTTTCTTGCGGTGGCTGACTGCCTGGAAAACGAAGAATACAGAATAAGGGCGGGCAGGATAATAGATCACGTGATCGGATGGGCCAAGGACAATGATTACAGGATTCCCGAGCATTTCACGTCGGACTGGAAGCCCGATCTTGATAAAAATATAGATAAACCGGATGACCCGTTCAAGCCTTACGGAGCAACTCCGGGACACGGTATAGAATGGGCGAGGCTCATCGCACAGTGGTGCTTATCGACTTACGAATCGAACGACGCGGTTTCTTTGGAAAAAAGAAATTATTATATATCCGTTTCGTGTAAACTGTTTGAGCGTGCCGTGAAGGATGCTTGGAATGCAGACGGAGATAAGGGAATCGTATATACCACAGATTGGAACGGAAAACCGGTGGTAAGAGACAGGATGCATTGGACTTTGGCGGAAGCCATCGATACTTCCTCTGTTCTTTACAGGATAACCGGGGATAAGAAATATGCGGATCTGTACGCGGAGTTTATGGAATATCTCGACAGCAGAGTGATGGATCATAAGAGCGGATCCTGGTTTCATCAGCTGGATGAGAATAACAGGCCCAAAGGAACGGTATGGCCCGGAAAATCGGATATTTATCACGCTTTCCAGGCCATGCTCATACCATATTCAAGAATAGATGAAGTGATCGCAAAAGCGATACATGAAATAAATTAAACAACAGATCATCTGAGTAAGGCTATCTCTTCTTTATAAGGAGCATAGCCTTCTTTTGGATTTGCGGGGTCTTTGATGTGAGGTGTTTCAAGACACATGGGAAGACCTTCAAGTTTTTCGTGATGAACCACATATCTTAACGCTTCAAGACCGATGGTGCCTTTTCCTATGTTGGCGTGGCGGTCTTTGTGGGCACCGAGAGGATTCATGCTGTCGTTAATGTGCACGCAGGCTATCCTGTCTATTCCTATCTTTGAGTCAAGCTCATTTAAAACACTGTCAAAGTCGTTTGCAACATCATATCCTGCGTCGTTAAGATGGCATGTGTCTATGCATATACGAAGGCGGGAATTGTCTTTTACGCCGTCAAATATGGCTTTTAACTCATCGAAGTTACGTCCCAGCTCAGAACCCTTCCCAGCCATGGTCTCAAGGGCTATCAAGCCGTATTCTGTCGTCTTTATAACTTCATCAAGTCCTTCTATTATCTTTGCTATTCCGACTTCAGGTTCCGCACCGACAGCCGAACCCGGATGAAGCACCATTATGTCGCTTCCCATTTCGTGAGCACGCTCAAGTTCTACCGCGAGCATCTCTTTTCCGAGTTTAAAAGTCTCTTCGTTTACGCTGTTTCCGAGATTGATAAGGTAGGGAGCGTGCACAATGAACCTGTCGATGCCCGATTCTTTCATAAGTTCTTTGGCTTCGGGTATTCTTAACTCATTAAGAGGTCTTCTTTTTGAATTCTGAGGTGCTCCGGTATAAACCATGAATGTATTCGATCCGTAAGAGAGCGCTTCTTTAACGGAGCCCAAAAACATTTCTTTGCCGCTCATGGCGACATGAGATCCTAAATATATCATTTTTTCTCCTAATTCGATTTGAAATTATGTAAACCGTCTCCCGGTGTTCTTTCGGGGCATTTTCGGGGCTTTTTCAGTGTGTTTTCAGGCCCCTTTTTTCGGCCTTTTTTCAAATCCGCTAAATCAACATTTTTCACACATATCGATTATAATGGAAAAATGCGTTTTTTATCAAGTTTACAATAAAGAAATTATTGTTAAGTGATTATGTCGAGCAAAATAAGTTTTAAACTATTCTGAATTCTGAAGTTTATGACATGCATTTTGGGAAAACTGACATACATACCTTCAAAATTGACGGTGACACTTGTGGATAACTTTGTGGAAAGTGTGGATTTGTTCCCTTTTTATTCACTTATCCCACGTCCGTGAATTGCGGACTTGCAATATTGCCTAATCAAAAAAGTACACGATACTATAGGGGTCAATATTGTTATGTAACCTCAGTCAATCGGTTATGTAACCGTTATTTGTATCTTTTGATTCTTTTTTCTGAAAATTTAAGTTTTGCCGTAAATACGGAGGAATATCTTATTAGCAATAAATTAATGCTTATTTTATTTTTTTCTTTTTACATTTCTGATAAAATACAAATGTCGTTTTAATTGGGCTAGGCTCGTTATTATGAAGTAAAAGGTGAGAGTAAATGAGAATCGCGGTAATAATTTGCAGTCTTATTTTCGATTCCCAGAAAG
>CAMPBP010000012.1 GCA_946639085.1 uncultured Lachnospiraceae bacterium | reverse complement strand
AGGTGAAAATGTAACAAGCGATGAAATACTCAAATACAAATTTGCATTCATAACCGCACTTTGCAAAGAGTATGTTTCAAAGAACTGGGTAATGCAGCTTCACTACGGCTGCAAGAGAGACAATAACGTAAAGAGGTACAAAGAACTGGGGCCCGACACCGGTTTTGACTGTATAAACGATCACACTCCGTCGTACGAGCTTACCAACTTCTTAAACTACGTTGAAGAAAACGGTGGACTTCCGAAAACCATTCTTTACAGCTTAAACCCTGCGGACAACGCAGCCATCGGAACTATACTGGGTTGCTTCCAGGATTCCTCAGCGGTAGCAAAGATACAGCAGGGAAGCGCATGGTGGTTCAACGATCATAAGATCGGAATGGAAAGTCAGATACTTTCTCTGGCATCTCTGGGTAACCTTTCGGGCTTTGTGGGAATGCTCACCGATTCAAGATCCTTCCTTTCTTACACAAGACACGAATATTTCAGAAGGATACTTTGCAACATCATCGGAAATCTCGTTGAAAACGGCGAGTACCCCGACGACTTTGATCTTCTTTCACAGATCGTCAAAGACATAAGCTTCAACAACTGCGTAACATACTTTAACTTCCCGGTTGATAAGTACTAATACTTAACAACGCTGACTTCTCCCGAGGACAGCGCTTCAACCTCACCGTTATCCCGACGCACGATCAGGTGGCATTCATCGTCGATACCTTCGACCTTACCGTATCCTCCGGATACCGTTCCGCCGTTAAGTATCTTTACGTAATTGCCTATGAGCATCGAACGTGACCGATAATCTTCAAGATAGTCATTTACATCACCGCTTCCAAGCAGGTTTGTAAGTTCTCTTATAACGCCTGCAGAGAGGCGGTTTTTCATATTTTCTTCAAGTTCTCCTTCGGGAAAAAGAACGCCCGCGGTATTCTTTATGTCATCGGGAAAGCCGTCTTTGGGAAGATAAAGGTTTATACCTATTCCCACCACCATATATGAAAGGGATCCGTCTTCAAGTGATGTTGCCCCTTCGGTAAGTATTCCGCATATCTTTTTTCCGTCAAGAAATATATCGTTGACCCACTTTATCTTTACGTCTTTTCCGGTAAGCTTTTCGATCGCCTTACACACCGCTACGGCCGCCATACAGGATACCTGTGTAGCCTTTTCTATACTCATCTTGGGATGCAATAAAAAGCTTATATACAAGCCGCAACCTTTCGGTGAATAGAAATTCCTCCCCCGTCTTCCGCGGCCCTTTGTCTGATGATTGGCGATGATGACAACATCATCGGAAGAATTCCCGGCGTATTCTTTGGCGATATCGTTTGTAGAAGTCGCCTCATCGAATACGACGGTCTTTATATCATTTTTTTCTTTATGCAACAATTCATCAACGCCCTTTTGCGAAAGAACGTCTTTTTCCAGTACGAGCCTGTATCCTTTATTCGTGACCGCTTCGATGTTGTATCCTTCTTTTCTTAAAGTGTTTACGGCCTTCCATATGCCCGCTCTGGTCACATAGAGATCGTCGGCCATATCCTGGCCCGATGTAAAATTGCCGTTATGCTCTTCCAAATATTTAAAAACCTTCTCTTTTGTCGTCATCTTTAAAATTCCTTACCGATTGTAAACTTTTTGCTTTTGATTGTTGACCGGATTTGATTCTGATTGTAAACTCGCTTTTGAAAATTGTAAACCTCGGAGATAAAAAATATGAAAAAGATAACTGTAAAAGAAATGGTTAAGATCTCTCTCGTGACGGCGCTTTTATGTGTTCTGTCACCTCTTGTGATACCGATTCCCATAAGCCCGGTGCCTATATCGCTTTCGATATTTGTAATTCTCATCGGACTTTATGCCATCGGAGCAAAGGGCGGAGTCATTGCCTGTCTTATTTATATACTTATAGGGCTTGTGGGGGTACCTGTATTTTCGGGCTTTTCTGCAGGTCCCGGTAAACTTTTCGGACCCACCGGAGGATATATTCTCGGATATATCTTTATCTGTCTTATCGCAGGCCCCATAATAGACAAGTTTGAGAAAAAGATATGGATTCACGTCATTTTTATGGTGATCGGAGTATTGGTCTGCTATGCATTCGGAACGCTTTGGTTTGTTAAGGTCATGGAGGGGTATTCCTTTGTCTCCGCCCTTTCGGTTTGTGTCATTCCTTTCATTCCCGCAGACGCAATAAAAATAGCTGTCGCCGCTTTCGCAGGACCGCTTATAAGAAAACAGCTCAAGCGTTTTTGAGAGGTTCGACGATCTCTTTCATGGTACGCCAACCAAGCACCGCGCATTTAACCCGCGCGGGCATATGGGAAACACTTTGAAGAATTCCCGCTTCGTCAAGTTCTTCCAGTTCCTCGTTGCTTACCCCTTCTTTTATCATCTTTAAGAAAAGATCGCTTAAATGAATGGCTTCATCCAAAGTTTTTCCTATCACCATTTCGGCCATTATGTCGGCCGAAGCCTGTGATATCGCGCAGCCGCTTCCTTCGTAGGCTGCGTCTTTTATTACCCCGTCTTCAATAAAGAGTTCAAGGGTGATCTCGTCTCCGCAGGAAGGGTTGACGCCTTCAAGTGTATAATTCGCGTTCTCAAGCTTATATTTGTGATACGGTCTTAAGTTGTGTTCGTTGATTATCTCATTGTATAAAGTGCTGCTCATAATTATCCTTTACGAAAGACCCATGAGGCCTCTTATTGAAGAAAGAACATCCAGGAATCTTTCCACTTCCGAAACGGTATTGTACATCGCTATGCTCATTCTTGTACTTGAATTGATCCTTGTGCCCGCAAACTGAGCAAGATATCTGTGCAAAGGTTCGGCACAGTGATGACCGGCTCTTACACATACACCGGCATCCGCAAAAACCTGGGCTACATCGTGAGGATGAACGCCTTCAACTCTGAAAGCAACTATGCCGTGATGGTTACATACCATGTCTCCGCCGATTATATCGACATAAGGCATTTCTCTCATGCCGTCCAGTGCTATGCCGGTAAGCATGTTCTCTCGCGTTACGATCTGCTCGAAACCGTACTGTCTGATAAAGTCCATTGCGGTATGAAGACCTATTGCTCCGCCCACATTTACGGTTCCCGCCTCAAACTTATGAGGAACTTCCGCATATGTTGTTCTTTCTTTCGTAACGGATTCTATCATCTCTCCTCCGAAAAGGAAAGGAGGCATCTTTTCAAGAAGCTCTTTGCGTCCGTACATTACGCCTATTCCCATTGGGGCATACATCTTATGCCCCGAGAACACAAAAAAATCCGCACCCAGTTCTCTGACGTTAACTCTTATATGAGCAATGGCCTGGGCTCCGTCCACCACCAAAACAGCACCTTTTTCATGGACGAGTTTTGAGATCGCTTTAATATCGTTTATCCTTCCGATAACGTTTGAAACCTGAGTCATCGCAACAATCTTTGTCTTTTCGTTAAGTAATGCGCTCAGCTTATTGATATCAAACTCTCCGTCAGGCTCGGGATCGAAAAAAACAACTTTCGCTTTCTTAACCTCTGCCACATGCTTCCACGGAAGAAGATTCGAATGGTGCTCCGCGGTACTTACGATGATCTCGTCGCCTTCGTTAACCTGTGACATACCGTAACTGTATGCTATGAGATTGACCGATTCGCTGGCATTTCTCGTAAACACTATCTCCGAGGCATCGCCGGCATTTATAAACTCCGCTGCCGCCTCCCTCGCATTCTCATACGCGTCCGTTGCCGCCACGCTGAGTTCATAAATACCTCGCATTGGATTGGCGTTTTCCTCGTTATAATATTTCTCGACCGCCTTAAGCACACAATCGGGTTTCTGAGTTGTGGCTCCGTTATCAAGATATGCAATATCATTGTTTTTGATAAGTGGGAACAGTTCCCGCACTTTATCATCAAGCTCTCTCATGTAACTATATCCTTACGTTCTTTTTACAGTATTTTGTCAAGATAATCAGTGATCTCTTCTCTTGTTTTTTTGTCGTCGATCTTATTGGCGACGGCATCGATCTGAGCTCTTTCCATTATCCTGTAAGCCTCTTTCTCATCGATACCTCTGGATTTCATGTATAAGAGCAGATCTTCTCTCAATTTGCCGATGGTTGCTCCGTGAGCTCCCGAAACATCCTCTTCATCACAAAGAATGAGGGGCACGGTTTTGTTTGTTATCGTATCGTCAATGAGAAGTACGTTTTCAAGTTCCGCTCCGTTTGCTCCGGAGCATCCTTTATGGAAATCAAGTGTTCCCTTGAAAAGCTTATATGCCCGGTCTTTCAAAACACCGCTTACGTTAAAGTTGCTTTCCGTGTTCTTTCCGTGATGATTTGCAACATAATTCATATCAAGTTTGCTGCTGCCGCTCATGGTATATGCAACGGAAGCTTCAACCTTACTCTCAGGTCCTTCAAGTTCGGTAAACAATCCGTAATAACTTTCTTTTCCTCCGAGTACTATCTGAATTAGATTTAAAGATCCGCCCTCGCAAAGATGTGCTCCGAAATCATTCAAAAATGTCTTTTTATCGGAAAGCATCTGCACCTGAACGATGGTAAGCGTTGCGTTCTTTGCGACGCGAAGCTTGTTCTGCATAAGATAGGTCGCAGGCATGTCGTTCTTTTCTTTTATGGTCTGTATTACGGTAAGATTTCCGTTTTCTTCAACCGTATAGTCCAGAATGTTAAGTGCTTTCTTTTCATCCCCTATCTCAAAAGTCTGATAAAGAGGTTTCTTTACGTCCGTATTTTCCGAAATGACATATCCGGAAACTTTATGATTGCTGTCGGAAATCAGATCGTCAAATTCTTTTCCCAGTCCCGTCCTTATAGATATATCGGCGAGATGACCGATACCCTTTCCGACGATACTGTCTACTTCTTTGGGAACAACTTCCGTATATTCAAGTAAAGACTTGGGAAGCGATACTTCAACTTCCACGTCGTTGACTTTTAACCGGTTCCATGTGCGTACCGGTATATTATTTATTCTCATTATCCTATGCTTCCTTTCATCTCTATAGTGATCAGGTTGTTCATCTCTACCGCATATTCGAGAGGAAGCTCCTTGCTTACATTGTCTGCGAAACCTCTTACTATAAGTGCTCTTGCTTCGGTTTCCGACAATCCTCGGCTCATAAGATAGAATATCGTTTCATCGCTTATCCTTCCTATCTTTGCTTCATGTCCCACATCCGCATCGGCGCATCTGACATCCATTGCGGGAATCGTATCCGAACGGCTTATGCTGTCAACCATCAACGATTCGCAGGATGTTGAGGACTTACTGCCATGAGCGTCGGGTCCTATCACAACGGAACTTCTGAAAGTATTGATACCTCCCGACTTACTGATGGATCTTGTATTTACGTAAGAGAACGTATCTTCCGCATTGTGAACGATCTTTGTACCCGTATCGAGATTCTGACCTTCACCCGCAAAAGTAACGCTGGTGAATTCTGCTCTTGCTCCTTTGCCGTTTAAGACGCTCATGGGATAGAGATAGGAAATGTGCGATCCGAAGGATCCCGATACCCATTCTATCTTTCCCCCTTCTTCAACTACGGCACGTTTGGAGTTTAAGTTGTACATATTCTTTGACCAGCTTTCAATGGTCGAGTAACGAAGCGTCGCATTCTTTCCAACCCACAATTCAACCGCACC
Organism: uncultured Lachnospiraceae bacterium; assembly: GCA_946639085.1. Taxonomy (GTDB): domain Bacteria; phylum Bacillota; class Clostridia; order Lachnospirales; family Lachnospiraceae; genus UBA1258. Next base: position 7,109 of record CAMPBP010000012.1, on the reverse strand, counting down.
AACATGAAGGTTTGCCACATTGTATTTGGGCGCGGAACATCCTTCGATGAAATGAACGGATGCGCCTTCTTCAACGATTATCATCGTATGTTCGAACTGGCCCGCTCCTTTCGCGTTCAGTCTGAAATAAGACTGAAGCGGGAAATCAACTTTGACTCCCTTGGGAACATATACAAAAGATCCTCCCGACCATACCGCACCGTGAAGTGCCGCAAATTTATGCTCGGTGGGAGGAAGCACTTTCATAAAGCGTTCCTTTATCATATCCGCATATTCAGTTTTAAGTGCACTTTCGATATCGGTATATATAACTCCCTTTGATGCGGCCTCATCGCGTATGCTGTGATATACGATCTCGGAATCGTACTGTGCGCCCACGCCTGCCAGGGATTTTCTTTCTGCCTGGGGAATACCGAGTCTGTCGAAAGTTTCTTTTATATCTTTGGGAACATTCTCCCAATCGTTCTGCATGCCCCTCATGTTGGGACGAACGTATGTAAAAATATTATCTATATCAAGTGCATCCAAAGAAGGACCCCAATCGGGCACTTCCATGGAATTGTAAATATCAAGACATTTAAGTCTTAATTCTCTCATCCAATCCGGGTCATTCTTTTCTTTTGATATTTCCAAAACGATATCTTTTGTAAGACCCGCATCGACTTTAAAAGCATCCGCGTCTTCATTTCTGAAGTCATAGAAGCTTCTGTCTATGTCATTTACCTGTGTTTTTTCTTTCATGATCTTTTCCTATCGTTTGGACACTGAGTCCTCTTTTCATTCTTTAATGTATGCTTCAAAGCCTTCGTTGTTGATCTTGTCGATGAGGGAAGCATCCCCGTTATCAACAATCTTTCCGTCTACAAGGATATGTGTTTTGTCGACTTTAAGAGCCTCGAGTATTCTCATGCTGTGAGTGATTATTATGAGTGCGCCGCCAACCTGCTTCTTGTATGCTTCGACGCCCTTTGAAACGATATGGACAGCGTCCACATCAAGACCCGAATCGGTTTCGTCAAGGATTGCAAGCTTGGGTCTTAACATCAAAAGCTGCAATATCTCGGCTTTTTTCTTTTCACCGCCGGAAAAGCCCACATTAAGATCTCTCTCGGCGTATTCGGGGTCCATTTGAAGAACTTCCAGCGTTTCTTTCAGTCTCTTTTTGAATTCCGAAGGCTTCATACGTTCTCCGGTAATCATTTCAAGAGATGTTTTAATAAAGTTTCCGAGGGTGATGCCCGGAACTTCGATGGGATTTTGGAATGTTAAAAAGATGCCTTTCTTGGCAATCTTATCGGTGTCTTCGCCCGTTATGTCATCACCGTCAAATAAGATGCTTCCGCCGGTTACTTCAAATCTGGGGTCGCCGATAATAACCGAGCCGAGGGTTGATTTGCCCGCACCGTTGGGGCCCATGATAACATGCACCTCTCCGTCGCCGACTTCAAGATCGACACCGCGAAGTATCTCTTTTTCCTCGATCTCTGCCTTAAGGCCTTTTACTGATAATAATTCTGACATTTTATGCCTCCGATTTTTTTATGACGGGGCATTCCGTATAGCCGCAAAGAGAAACGCTGCCGCCGTCAATTATTAATTCTTTACCGTTTACGAGCATGTCGGATATCTTAAATCTTGCACGCTCATAGATCTCGGTCACCGTTGTTCTGGATATGCCCATATGAACAGCACATTGCTCGTGGGTACGTTTAAAAAAATCGATAAAACGTATGGCCTCGTACTCATCCAATGTCAATGTAACGACATCATCGGTCACTTTGTCTTTTGCGCAAAATGAAGTGTACTCGGGAAGAGTGCATATTTTTCTGTTTCTTGTAGGTCTTGCCATAGTTTTACCTGCCTTTCTTATTTGTAAACTGTGGATTATTATATAATCATTTCCGACATATGTCTATAACTGATTATCCCGATCTGCAATCAAATTAAAATTTTGTATAAAGAAACCACCATCACAGCCGCTTTAACGATGTGATGGTGGTGTTTATCCTTTCCCTGCGAAATGCTTAGTTGTTAAACAGAGCCGTTGACAAATATCTGTCTCCGGAATCGGGAAGAAGCACTACGATGTTCTTTCCGGCATTCTCGGGACGAGCCGCAAGTATGGAAGCTGCTTTTAAAGCGGCGCCCGATGATATGCCCACAAGGATTCCTTCGCTTACTGCGAAAGCTCTTCCTTCGGCAAATGCATCTTCGTTCTCGATGGGAAGCACTTCGTCGTAAACCTTTGTATTGAGTACTTCGGGCACAAAGCCTGCGCCGATACCCTGTATCTTGTGAGGTCCTGCCTCGCCTTTTGAAAGAACGGGGCTTGCTGCGGGTTCAACGGCTACGACCTTTACGTTGGGGTTCTGTTCTTTTAAGTATTCGCCAACACCTGTGATGGTTCCGCCGGTACCTACGCCCGCTACGAAAATGTCAACCTTTCCTTCGGTCTGCTCCCAGATTTCGGGACCGGTGGTAGCCTTATGTGCTGCAGGGTTTGCGGGATTGATGAACTGACCCAGGATTACGGAGCCTTCAATCTCTTTGTTGAGTTCCTCCGCCTTTGCAATGGCACCCTTCATACCCTTTGCGCCTTCGGTAAGTACAAGCTCTGCGCCGTATGCCTTTAAGAGATTTCTTCTTTCAACACTCATGGTATCGGGAAGAGTAAGGATGGCTTTGTAGCCTTTTGCGGCTGCAACAGCTGCAAGACCGATACCTGTATTTCCGCTGGTGGGCTCGATTATGGTTGCACCGGGTTTAAGAATTCCCTTCTTTTCTGCATCTTCGATCATTGCAAGTGCGATACGGTCTTTAACCGATCCTGCGGGATTTAAATACTCAAGCTTAGCAAAGATCGTTGCGCCTGTGATTCCGGCTTTCTTAGAGTAGCCGTTAAGTTTAAGCAAAGGAGTTTTTCCTACCAGTTCAAGTGAGCTTTCGATATATTTTTTACTCATTTTTTCTTTCCTCCGTATTATCTTTAATGTCATTCGGTCCGACCGAATTGATTTCTTCTTTATTCATGTTAGCACAACGTGAATTACTGTGGTATATCTTTGTTTTTATTATTGGTGATAAACCGCACTTATCACCCTTACGTAACAGTGTTTTTGTAGAAAATGTTCATTGATAAACAATTACGGGAAGACTATAATGCAGAAGTTGTTTGTACTTATTAACTAATATCATACATATGAGGATATAAAAAAGATGAACAAAGACAAGCTTAAACCAATGCTTTTCAGCACCTTAAAACACTATTCGGGCAAGCAGCTCACAAGTGATATCGTTTCGGGTATCATCGTAGCAATCATAGCGCTTCCTCTTTCGATAGCTCTTGCTCTCGCATCAGGCGTAGGCCCCGAAGAAGGTCTTTACACAGCCATAGTCGCAGGCTTTATAATCTCCTTTTTAGGCGGAAGCCGTGTTCAGATAGCCGGGCCCACCGCAGCCTTTGCAACGATAGTCGCAGGCATCATCGCAAAGAACGGAATGGACGGCATGATACTCGCCACGATCATCGCAGGTATCATTCTTATAATCATGGGACTTCTCCGTTTGGGCGGTCTTATCAAGTTCATCCCTTACACCATAACCACCGGTTTTACTTCGGGTATCGCAGTAACCATCGTCATCGGACAGATAAAAGATTTCTTGGGTCTTTCATATCCTGCCGGAACGGTTACCATCGAAACCATGGATAAGATAAAGGCCATCGGCGCCAACATTTCGACTTTCAATCCTTACGCACTTTTGGTGGGTGCGGTAAGCTTACTCATACTTATTGTATGGCCCAAGGTAACGGACAAGATCCCCGGATCTTTGATCGCAGTTATCGTAGGCATACTTCTTGTTAAGTTCACAAAGATGAACGTAAACACCATCGGAGATCTTTACACGATAAACGGTCATCTTCCCACTTTACATATTCCCAACATCACGATGGAAGGCATAAGAACGGCTCTTCCGGACGGCTTTACCATCGCCATCCTCGCAGCCATCGAGTCTTTGCTCTCATGCGTCGTTGCGGACAGTATGATCAACTCCCATCACCGTTCCAACATGGAACTTATCGCTCAGGGTGCCGGCAACATCGGTTCCGTTTTATTCGGCGGTATTCCCGCAACGGGCGCTATCGCAAGAACGGCTGCAAACATTAAAAACGGCGGACGTACTCCCATAGCCGGTATCGTTCATTCGATATCCCTTGTACTCGTGCTGGTTGTGCTCATGCCTTACGCAGCACTCATCCCCATGCCCACCATCGCAGCAATACTTTTCATGGTTTCATACAACATGTGCCAGTGGAGATCCTTCGTACATCTTTGCAAGACCGCTCCCAAGAGCGACATCCTGGTACTGGTTACCACATTTGTACTCACCGTTGTATTTGACCTTGTTATAGCCATCGAAGTTGGCATGATCATCGCCGTATTCCTCTTCATGAAGCGTATGAGCGACGAGTCGGGCGTAACGGGCTGGAAATATTACGATCCCGATGAAGATCCCGACGGTTCGGCTCTTAAGCCTATTCCCGAGCAAGTCAGAGTTTACGAGATAAACGGACCCATGTTCTTCGGAAGTTCCGATGCCATAAGCACCATGAACTTCAAAGACTTCACAAAGGTCGTTATCATCCGTATGAGAGGTGTTCCTGCGCTTGACGCAACGGCGATGCACTCTCTTGAACAGTTCTATGACCGCTGCAAAGAAAGAAACATCACCCTTGTGTTCTCTCATGTTAACGAGCAGCCCCTTAACACAATGAAAAAGGACGGATTCTTCGACAAAGTCGGCGAAGAAAACTTCCGTCCTCACATAGATGATGCCATTGAATGGGCAACAAATCTTGTTAAATAATTAATCCGATAATTTTACGCTTTTATTGATCCTGTTTAATATAAGTACCAAAACGGGACCGAACACATAACACGAAATGACTTCGCCCGCAAACACCGAGAAAGCCATCAAAGAAAGTACCGATGCCATTGCAGTGGCGGAGCCCATTTCCGTGATACCGTAACCGAAATACAGTACAAAAGGAATGATGATCGCATTTACCAGTACGGTAGGGATCGGTATCAATAAACTGTTCTTTATTGAAAGCACGTTACCGTGCTTTTTCTTTATGCCTTTTGCTATGGGCATGGTAAGCACGACCGCGATAAGGGTTGCGAGTGTACCGAAAACCATATCGATCCACGATCCGCCGAAAATGTTGGTGATAAGACAACCGATGACTACTCCGAATGCTCCTGCGGGAGTGTAGAAAAGTGTCATGCAAAGTGCTTCAGCCACTCTGCATTGAATCTCGAGATACGAGAACTGGTACGTCAATAGCGACAATACCACGTAGATAGCCGCGACGACCGCAGCCTTGGTGATAAAACCTGCTGTTTTCTTCATATGATTTCTCCTAGTTTTGTTTTAAGTGAGGATGGTCACGAACTCACTGATGATGTAACGTTTGCCATTATATCCAATCTTTTCTCCTTTTGCAACCGCATTTTTTATTGTATAATACGCACAAACAGCATTTTGAGGTATTGTAAAGTGAGCAATTCGACATACACGATCATGGTGGTGGACGACGACGTTTCCATCGGAAACATGCTTGAGGAAGCTCTCAAAGCGGAAAACTACAGCGTTCTTCGCGCATATTCGGGCACGGAAGCTTTGATGGTACTGGAGAAAGAAACCCCTTCTTTAATCATCCTGGATCTCATGCTCCCGGGAATAACCGGCGAAGAAGTGCTTAAGAAGATAGAGGGAATACCGGTCATAGTGGTGAGCGCAAAAACAGATATCGACCACAAAGTGGAACTTTTGTATGAAGGTGCCTGCGACTATGTCACAAAGCCTTTTGTGATATCAGAGCTCTTGGCGCGTATAGCGGTAAACTTAAGGAAAAGCGCCGGAACCTCACAGAAGGAAGATTCAAATATCATTACGGTGGGAAACATATCCCTTGATACGGAACTTTTTACCGTAAAAGTCGGAAGCGAGGAGATCGCGCTTACGAGGACAGAAGGCGCGATACTTCAGATACTTATGTTAAATCCCAACCGTCCCATCGGACGAAATACCATACTTGACCGTATAATGGACATCACTCCCGATTGTACGGAAAGGTCGTTAAAACAGCACATAAGCAACATTCGTAAAAAGCTTGAAGGTGCAACCGGCGTCGATCATATTGAAGCGGTGTACGGCATAGGTTTTAAATTCATAGGATGATCTTAAACGGGCAGGAGAACTGCCCGTTTTTTTCTTGACCAAATCTTGACGATTTCTTGTCCGCTTTCTTGACACCCATAATGTAATATCGTCATTGTAAACAAACACGCATGCATCCGGGAGGATGCCAAAGGAGCAATATGGAATATATTTTTAAAGCAAACAACCTTACCAAAACTTACAAACGCTTCACGGCGTTAAACGGTCTTACCATGAATATCAAAAGAGGTTCGATCTACGGATTCGTAGGAAAGAACGGAGCCGGTAAGACAACACTCATAAGACTTCTTACAGGACTGCAGAAACCCACCTCGGGTACATACGAACTGTTCGGCAAAGACCTTTCGGATCCGACCCTCATTAAAGAAAGGAGACGTATCGGCGCCGTAGTTGAGACTCCCGCCCTTTACAAAGACATGACGGCCAGAGACAACCTCATTCAGCAGTATCTCATGCTCGGTCTTCCTTCCTTTGCGGGACTTGACGATCTTTTGAAACTTGTGGGTCTTGCGGATATGGGAAAAAAGAAAGTCAGAAACTTTTCACTGGGTATGCGTCAGCGCCTGGGCCTTGCGATTGCGCTTTGCGGCGATCCCGATTTCATAATACTCGACGAGCCTACAAACGGCCTCGACCCTCAGGGCATCATCGAGATAAGAGAGCTCATACTTAAGTTAAACAGAGAAAAGGGCATCACATTCCTGATCTCAAGCCACATCCTTGACGAGCTTTCAAGACTTGCCACCGATTACGGTTTCATCGACAACGGCCGCATCGTAAAAGAGATGAGTGCCGAAGAACTTCGAAACGAATGCCGCAAGTCGGTACGCATGAGAGTAAGCGACACCAAGATACTTGCCAAGATC
>CAMPBP010000011.1 GCA_946639085.1 uncultured Lachnospiraceae bacterium | reverse complement strand
CCGATCTCATCAAAATTCTCTTTAAGAGCCGCTATACGGTCACATTCCTGTTTACGGATGTGGCCGATATTTTTTATCGTGGTAGTTCCTTTTCTGACTGAGGCCAAAACCGCCATGGTCATGGACTGGTCGGAGAAATCGGACATATCTATCGTAAGATCTCCTTCCGCTCCCACTATCGGACGTTCACAAGTAAGAGTTAAACCTCTTTCATCTTCGGTAAACTCTCCTCCGAAACTTTGCAAAAGCTTTAAGAACTTTATATCGGGCTGTGCGGAATTAAGGGTGGCGTTCATGACCGTAACTTTTCCCCCGGTAAGCATTGCCGCTGCGTAACAATATGCTGCGGACGAAATGTCTCCTTCGGCATTCATACGGGGCATGAAGTTCTTTATGACTGCCTCGGTCAACTTTATGTATGAGTTTCTGTTTTCGTTAACTCCCTCTATAACAGAGCCTTCGGGAAGGCATCCCTGCATCAGCATGAGTCCGCTTGCAAACTGAGTGCTCTCGGATACATCGACCTTAAGTTTAAGAGGCTCCGCAGGTCTTTTTCCCTTTATGATGAGCGGGAAATGATCTTCCTTCTCCGTACAGACGATTATGGCGCCCGCACTTCTTAACGTATCCAGAATGCCTTTCATGGGGCGAAGGGACATCTCATGAGAGGCGTTTAGCATATATTCGCCGTCGGAGAGTGCAAGCATCGCAACGGAAAATCTTGCCGCAGTCCCGGCATTTCCCACATAAACGCTTGCTTCCTTTTTGGGAATCAAGCCTCCGTTACCTTGTATCTTAAGTCTCCCTGTTCCCTGATTGAAAGATACGGAAAAACCGAGATCTTTTAATACCGATAAAAGGTTTTCGGAGTCTTTGGACATCGATACGTTGTCAAAAGCACATTTCTCATTCGAAAGCGCTCCCAGTATCATAAGGCGCGCAAGCACGCTCTTTGACGTGGGCACCTTTGTCGTCACGTTAATATTGTTCATCAATAATCCCTCAGCATTCCCGCATCATCCACGGTAGTATTGTCTATCTTTCTTATAACCACGTAATAACCGTAGTCCTTGTTAACTTCGATAAACACTCTGTCTCCGACTTTGTGGCCAAGAAGTGCTTTTCCCATAGGTGATTCGTTTGAAACAAGGCCGTTAAGTGAATCTTCTCTTACTGTGGTAACGATCTTGTACTCTTCTTCCACATCGTCCTCTTCAACATAAACCGTTATGGTCTTGTTGATACCGACTTCATCGTCTTTTGAATCGTCGTCCAGTATCGTTGCGGTCCTTATCATTCTTTCAAGATATCTTATACGGCTCTCGTTCTTATTCTTTTCTTTCTTTGCCGCATAATATTCAAAGTTCTCGCTTAAATCTCCCAGCGACCTGGCTTCTTTTACATGTTCCAGAAGTTCCTTACGAACAACGACTTTGCGATGTTCGATCTCGGCTTCCATATCTTCGATGTCTTTTCTTGTAAGTTCGTTATGCATACCGATCTTAATCCTCTTTTTTCGTATATGTTACATACGCATACGGTATCTCACCGTCAACCTCTTCGTCTACCGTTTTTTCGTACTTGCTCTCATCAAACTCGGGAAAGAACGTGTCTCCTTCGATAACTGCGTCAACTTCGGTTATGAAAAGTTTCTCCGCAAGAGGAAGACCCTCTTTGTAGATTCCCGCTCCACCCGATAAATAGATGTTCTCGTCGGGGCGGTTTTTCTTTGCATATTCGATCGCATCGTTAAGCGTAGGCACCGTCACACAGTTCTCCGCTTCAAAATTCGCCGTTTTTGATACGACTATGGTAAAACGGTTCGGAAGCGGTCTTCCGATCTCCTCGTAGGACTTTCTTCCCATGATAACGACATTGCCGGTGGTAAGCTCCCTAAATCTTCTCTGCTCGCCCTTTATCCTCCAGGGAATGGCACCTTTGTTACCGATAACTCTGTTTTTGGTGTAAGCCACGATAAGTCCTATCATAACAACCTCTTTCTTTAAAGAAACGATCTACATCATTTTTGCGTTTCTTAACGTGCAATACAATATTCCGTCTTCTTCGTATGTTTCAAATACACCGCTTACGGTAATGAACGAACCGTTATCCGGATATTCATCGGGGTAAATGCGTTCTTCTTCAAGTTCAAACTCGATACCGCTGGAGCAGCATTTCGTCGCATCCTGTATTATGCATGCATAATAATTTTTCCCGGTTCTCTCGTCCGTGTAAACGTCAAATAATCCGTCCATCTTGATCATCTTGCCTTCGTAAGAAGAAGGCTCGGTAACCATGTCGTAAACCACGGAATAAACCATAGTTGCACTCATTACCGTAAGATCGACGTCCACATCCGGATCGGGTTCTCCCGTCACCGAAACATCGTCCGTATCATCCGATGTTGTCTCTATTCCGATTGAAGTTACGGTTTTTGCGGTCCTCTCCCCGTTATCGCATGCGCATAGGCACATGGCACACAGCACGCATGCTGAAATTAAGCTAAGTTTTTTCTTCATCCCTTTGCACCTTTAAACAATCCGCCGATACAGCAGACAAAGAAAGCCAAAACGTCAACGGCAACGATCGTTGAGCCTGTGGGAGTGCCGGCAAGTATCGAGATGAGCAATCCCGAAAAAGCGCAGACCACCGATAAAACGGCGGAAAAAATCGTAACCGATTTAAAACTCTTAAACAGTCTCATCGCCGAAAGCGCAGGGAATATCACCAGCGCGGAAATGAGAAGCGAACCTACCAGGTTCATTGCAAGTACTATTATAACGGCGATCACCACAGCTATGAGAAGGTTGTAGCCTTCCACGGGGGTGCCTGTCGCCTTGGCAAAATCTTCGTCAAAAGTAACGGAAAAGATCTTATTGTAAAATAATATAAAAATGATCAGTACCGCTATCGACAATACGATACAAAGTATAACTTCCGACTTTGTGAGCGTAAGTATCGAAAGGGAACCGAAAAGTGTCGAGCACACGTCGCCGGTGAGATTTGACGAAGTGGAAAAAATGTTCATCAAAAGATAACCGAAGGCAAGCGCTCCAACCGAGATCATCGCGATTGCGGCATCCCCCTTTACCTTTGTGTTGGCGCCGGTACGAAGCAACAATATCGCGCTTATGATGGTAACGGGAAGCACTATCAACGTTTCATTTGTAAGATTTAGTACCGCAGCTATGGCCATCGCGCCGAAAGCGACGTGGGAAAGGCCGTCACCGATGAAAGAAAAACGCTTAAGCACCAGCGTTACGCCAAGAAGCGACGAGCAAAGTGCTATCAGAATGCCTACTATGAAGGCATATCTTACCATCGGATACTGCAGGTATAAAGAAAGCTTATCCATCTGTTTATTCCTCCGAAGGGGTTGACTGAGCGAAGCTTCTGCCGAGTTCACTGTTTAAATACTCTTCCTTGGTAGAAAATACGTTGTCGTCACCCATGTGAAGAATGTTTGTCGCATATTTGACGGCTGCCGCTATATCATGAGAGATCATGATAACGGTAACTCCGTCTTTATTGAGATCCTGTATGGTATCATACATTTCTTTAGTGGCTACGGGATCGAGACCTGCTACAGGTTCATCCAAAAGTATTAACTTTTCGGTTGCGCACAAAGCTCTGGCCAAAAGAACACGTTGCTGCTGTCCTCCGGACAATTCTCTGTAGCAACGGCGTTTCAAAGAAGCAATGCCGAGTCTTTCCAATGTGCGCTCCACAGTCTTTTTATCTTCTTTTGAATAAAAGAAAGACTTCGAAAACCCTTTGCAAAGGCCCGAGATCACTATCTCATAAACCGATGCCGGAAAGTCTTTTTGTACTACACTTTGCTGGGGAAGGTATCCGATATCAGTGCTTTTTAATCCGTCACCGAATTCAATCGTTCCTCCGAGGGGTTTCTTAAGTCCCAAAAGAGTCTTCATTAAAGTACTCTTTCCGGAACCGTTCTCACCGACTATGCAAAGATAATCTCCCATATTCACTTCAAAGTTAAGATCTTTCGCAACTACTTTTGAATCGTAGCCCAGCGACAGATCGCTTACTTTAATAAGTGACATTTCATCCTCCGTAAAGTAACGGTCGTCTCCGGGAAAGCCCCGGAGACGGCCGACACATTATCTCAATGCTTCTCTTAACACTTCGAGATTGTCTTCCATTATCTTAACATACGTTACACCGTTTTTAACATCCTGTGACGTACAAGACTGCATGGAATCCATTGTTGCTGTCTTCTGATCTTTGCTCTCGGTGCTTGAGATCACCGTATCGGCAATCTTGTGATCCTTTCCTTCTATCGTAAGTACGGTGTGAAGGGAAAGTTCATCGACTTTATTTGCAAGGAACAAAACCGTTTCAAAGCTTGCTTCGGTCTCTGCGGAACATCCCACAAAAGCCGCATAATAATTCAAACCGTAATCATCCACAAGATATCTGAAAGGAAATCTGTCCGCAAAAAGAAGGGTATCCTTGGTGCCCTCCGAAACGGCTTCTTTGTACTTCTCGTCAAGAGCGCTCAAAGTATCCTTGTACGAAGAAAGGTTGCTCTTATATGCGGATGCGTTGGAAGGGTCGATGGTTTCAAGACCTTCCTCGATGGCTTCAACAAGTTTGGAAGCATTTCTTAAAGAGAGCCAAACGTGCTCATCGTACTCAACTTCTTCTTCGCCTTCTTCTCCTTCTTCTTCCTCTTCTTCCTCGGCTTCCATACCTTCGACTACTTCTTCTTCCTTAACACTGTCCCCAAGGACGTCCAGAAGGTTTATTACCACCATATCGGGATTGACTGCTTCTTTTAACGCATCATCAACCCATTTGTCGGATTCGCCCCCGACATAGATGAACATGTCGCAGGAAGAAACCTTTATGATATCCTGAGCGGTGGGATTGTAGCTGTGAAGATCCACACCGTTGTCCAAAAGTAACGTGACATCCGCATTTGCGGGATTATCACCGAGTATATTCATAACCCAATCGTATTCGGGGAAAACAGTTGTAACTATACTTAAAGAATCGCCCCCGGCAATGTTTGCCTTTTCTTCCTTGCCGCAAGCTGAAAGACCGATCGCAGCGAACATCACCGCAATCATTATAACCAATATTTTTTTCAATGTAAAAATCCTCCGTATGAATTCAAATCTTTTAAGTTACCCCAACAAAGATTCAATTGTTCATACGAACTCCCAAAGACACAGGGGTCCAAAGAAAACGGTCGCAGACATATTCGGACACCTTGAGTATTGAAAAAGAAACAAAAGTGGCGGCCACAACCGCAAAGAACACGGTAGTTCCTATGTTGTGAAGAACGTCCTTACATACGGCCATGGCCTCACATATGGGACAGTCTTCTTCGCAGTCACAGTCGTGATGCGCCTCCAATGCTATAAAGGAAGTAAAAAAGATTACGACAAAAAGCATTATGGATGCCATAATGCCCGCAGTCAGCCTTCTTAATTTAAGCAGATTCTTTATTGCCACGTTTTTACTCCTTTTAAGCCACTACTATTTATCTACCAAAAACCCGTTATTGTCAATATTCATAAGTATAAAAAGAGTATAAAAACACCGAGGAAAACTCCTCGGTGCATTGATCACGCTATGTTTGAATAATCCGCCATGTGGGCTTTTGCTATCTCCCTTACGGCGTCGAGATTGTTTAACAACACATCAACGACCTGAGGATCGAAATGAGTTCCGCTTCCTTCCGAAATTATCCTTATGGCCTCATCGAACTCAAAGGGCGGTTTGTAACATCTCTTCGACAAAAGTGCATCCAGCACATCCGCCACCGCCATTACCCGGGCGCAAAGAGGTATCTCTTCTCCTTTAAGCCCCTGCGGATAACCTGTGCCGTCCCATTTTTCATGATGTGACTCCGCAAGCATCTTTGCCTGCTTTAAATATTCGGATTCGGAGACATGTTCCATCGCACGCTTAAGTATATCGCCGCCTGCCTTTGCATGCTTTTTCATAAGAAGGAACTCTTCGTCGTTAAGTCTTCCGTTCTTATTCAAAACCGTATCAGACACGACGATCTTTCCCACATCGTGAAGCGGTGCGGAATTGCAGACGTTTTCAATATACTCATCCGTAACAAGGTCCGGATAGAGACCTTCTTTCTTCATACCTCTCAGTATTATTCGTGAGTAAGCAGCCGTCTTTTGAACGTGGGCGCCGGTATTGGCATCGCGGCTTTCGACGAGATCTGCAAGGACCGTTATAAGACCTATCTGCATTTTTGATATCTCTTCGCCCTTAACCTTTATATCTTCCATGTGACCCACCGTCTCGACGATCATGCAGGAAAGGGAATCATACATGTTTTCGATCTCATCCCCCGTACGAATGTCGATCTCTTCGAACCTTTTTACGCTCTCGGCTCTGTCATTGGATGTATTGTAGGCAAAATTTCTTGCCGAAGCGGTCATCGCATTGATGGGATAGATGAGGTGATATTTTGCCAGCCACATTACCAATGCCATCACAAGTATAAAGAAACCTGCAAACAAAGAAACTATCTTTGTGACAAAACTTACCTCATTTAAATATATGCCCTCTTCAACAGCTACCTGATGATATAAAAGTGCGCTGATCAAAGTCGTTACAAAAGCGATGAAAAGCATTATTCCCGCAACGATCGCAAATATCTTGAATTTGAGAGAAAAACCTCTGACATCGGTCTTGTCGTTGTCTTTTTCAGATGTACCTTCGATCGGCTTTTGCTTCCAGCCGGTCAGATAAAAACTTTCCTTAAGGTTTTGCGGAATAAGTTTACAGATCGCATATGCAATGGCCACGGTAATTGCCTTGTCGACGATATCAATCACCAGGTCGCTTAAAAACTGCGCCCAGAAAACGGTAAAGGAACCGCTTGCCAGAAGTTGGCGGGCGAAAGGCGCCGAAATGCCCTCTCCTATGCCAAATCCGTAAATGAGAAAGGTAAGCATTGAGCCGAGAGCCCCGCCTATGAGTGCAAATATGGGGATCGACAAAAGAGCCTTATAAAACTTTTCGAAAAAGCCCTTCTTGGCCAGAAATGACGCAGTCACGGCGATAAGAACGCTTAAACTTGCGTAATAAACGTTTTCGACGCTTGCGGTCATATTGATGATGTTTGAAATGTAGCCGACGATTATCCCGGGAAGATATCCGCCCATGATCGCGGCGAGGATAGTTCCCACATTGTCGATAAAGAGCGGCAGATCAAAAGCTTTGACCGCTCTGTTAAGAATTATGTTTAAAAGTACGGCGATCGCCATACCTATCAAAGGCTTTAATATCTGCCTGAATTTGGTATCTTCCTTCCCCTTTTCCATATTGACTTTCATTCCCCTCTATCTGCAAAATTGCAAAGATTTCAAAATATCATATAAATAAATTACAAACTTTTTATTAACGGCAAGTTTGCGCTTGACGGGCAATCTTGCAAGGTATAACTTGTAATTGTCTGCGGGTAACCGCAACCTTAGGAGAATTAATCATGAAACATTATAACGTGACAGGCATGAGCTGTGATGCATGCCGGGCCCGTGTGGAAAAGGCGGTTTCGTCGGTTCCCGGGGTGGAAAGTTGCGCCGTCAGTTTACTGACCAATTCTATGGGCGTTACCGGCGCCGCATCTGACGATCTTATAATAAAAGCTGTGACCGACGCAGGGTACGGTGCATCGGTAAAAGGGGACAAAGAAACCTCTTCGGACTCCTCGAGCGGTTTTGAAGACGAACTTAAAGACACTGAGACTCCCAAGATAAGAAATCGGCTGATTGTATCCCTCATCCTTTTATTACCTTTACTTTACGTATCCATGGGACATATGCTGTTTGGTTTTCCTATACCCAAAGCTTTATGTACTCCCATCGCGACAGGCGTATACGAGCTTTTGCTGAGTGCGGCCGTCATGGTCGTAAATCAGAAGTTCTTCATAAGCGGATTTAAGAGCCTCATTCATAAAGCGCCAAACATGGACACCCTGGTTTCCATGGGAAGCGCAGCCGCATTTTGCTACAGCGTCATCGCTCTGTTTTCCATGATTGGAGCAAGTGACGCGGGTAACAATGAGCTGGCCCATTCTTACATGAACGAATTTTATTTTGAATCGGCGGCGATGATACTTACCCTCATAACCGTGGGAAAACTGCTTGAGTCGATCTCAAAGGGCCGAACGACGGATGCTTTAAAAGGTCTTATGAAGCTCACTCCCAAAACTGCCGTCATATTAAAAGACGGTGTCGAAAGGGAAGTGAACATAGACACGGTTAAACCCGGCGACCTCTTTGTTATCCGTGCGGGTAACAACATTCCCGTTGACGGAATCGTTCACAAAGGAAACGGTGCCGTTAACGAATCGGCCATCACCGGTGAGAGTATTCCCATCGACAAAAAGGAAGGGGACGTTGTCACATCCGCAACGACATGTGAGAACGGATATCTGATATGTGAGGCCACAAGAGTCGGACAAGACACCACTCTTTCTCAGATAATAAAGATGGTGAGCGACGCGGCCACCACAAAGGCGCCTATCGCAAAGATAGCCGATAAAGTATCGGGCATATTTGTGCCGGCGGTGCTGGTTATCGCACTTATCACTTTTATCGCCTGGATGGTGACGGGAAACGGCTTTACGGCTTCTCTTCCGAAAGCGATATGCGTACTCGTTATTAGTTGTCCCTGTGCTCTGGGACTTGCCACTCCCGTGGCGATCATGGTGGGTAACGGTGTCGGCGCAAAGAACGGAATACTTTTTAAAACGGCAGCATCTTTGGAAGAGACAGGCAAAGTTAAGGTCATCGCTCTCGACAAGACCGGAACTGTTACAAAAGGTGAGCCTGTCGTAACCGGTGTTTATCCCGCAAAGGGTATCGAAGAAAAAGAACTCATAAAGACTGCTTACTCGTTGGAAGAAAAGTCGGAACACCCCCTTGCGAGAGCCGTAAGCGCATACGCAAAGGATCTTTCCTTCGAAACATATGCCGCAGATGATGTGGATATACTGCCCGGCAATGGATTAACCGGAACGGTCAGCAATATAAAAACATACGCGGGAAACAGAGAATTTATTGAAAGTAAAGTTTCCCTTTCCGACGAAACACTCAAACTCTGTGACGATCTTTCCTTAAAAGGCGAGACTCCTCTCTTCTTTTTAAGAGAAAGGGAATTTCTGGGTATCATCTCAGTGGCGGATGTTATAAAAGAAGACACTCCCGCGGCGGTAAGTGCTCTTAAAACACTGGGACTTAAAGTCGTAATGCTTACCGGTGACAACGAAAAGACCGCAGCAGCCATCGCAAAGAAGGCAGGCATCGATGAAGTCACCGCTTCGGTCAAGCCCGGTGAAAAAGAAGCGGTAATAAACAAACTTAAAGAATTCGGAAAAGTTGCCATGGTAGGTGACGGAATAAACGACGCTCCGGCACTTACGAGGGCGGATATCGGTATTGCGATAGGCGCCGGAAGCGACATAGCCATAGACGCCGCAGACGTTGTGCTGGTAAAGAGCAAGTTGAGTGATGTGGTATCCGCCGTTAAGTTAAGCCGTGCAACCCTTAAAAACATTCACCAGAATCTTTTCTGGGCATTCTTCTACAACGTAATATGCATACCCCTCGCAGCGGGAGCCTATACAAAGGCATTGGGCATTTCTTTAAATCCCATGATCGGTGCGGCGGCCATGAGCCTTTCAAGCTTCTGCGTTGTAATGAATGCGTTAAGATTAAACCTTATCAAGCTGAACAGAGAAGATACGAAAACGACCTTAAAGTCAGGTTCCGAAGTGATCGAGCAAAAGGAGGAAAAGAATATGAAGATATCTGTTAAAGGAATGATGTGCGCACATTGCGAGGCACACGTAAAGAAAGCTCTTGAAGCACTCCCGGGTGTTGAAAGCGCAACCGCATCCCATGAAGAAAACCTGGTAGTCCTTACCCTTAACGGCGACGTCAGCGAAGAGGATATAAAGAAAGCCGTTGAAGATGCCGGATACGAATATGCAGGGATCATCTGATAATCTGTAGATCACAGACAAAACAAAAGCCACCGTTATCGGTGGCTTTTTGTATTCTATATCTGTTTTCTGACCACCTTATACTCGTTGTCTTCCGAGTAATACGGACATTGAAACCTTGAATCGGCCATAAGCCTTCCGTAGTCGTCTTCGTCCATGTTCACCATGCACTCATAGCAGTCGTACTCTTCGTCGTATATGTAATTTGAACAGCTGTCGCAATCTCCGAAGCCTGCCATAATCTGCCTTTCTTACGTTTTGACCGCAAAAGTCAAAACTGTTTATTTACTCTTTTTTCTGAATATGAAGGATCTGAACAATATCACATTCATTACCGCAAAGAAACCAATGAGTATAAGAAGTGTCATCAATGGCTTAACCGGTGCCATTGTAGCTAACAGCATCATCGGGAAACCGAATACGATTGCCGGGAAGTTCTGATATACCATGTTGTCTGCGGCAGGAGTCTTAAACTCTCCGTCTATCTCTCTTAAAAGAATGGTTCCGGTACTTGCCGTTCCGGTAAGCATGCCGTACATCATCAAAAACTGCTCTTCGCAATATTCCGGGAACAACTTCTTTGCCACAAAGCGTTCATAAAGGAATGTGGAACCCATACCTACTATCGCAAGTATTATTATTATTCCCCAGTAGTTCTCCAAAAGTCCCAGGCTTATTGCCGCGATACCCGCAACCACCATCACATCGAAGAAGAAGTTGCTCACTCTCGTCATAAGGAAGTTGTTCACATATTCGCGATGCATCATCTTGGTCTTTTTGAATCCTGAGATAAAGGCTTTCACTATCGTTGCTGCCAAAACACCGATAAGGAAGTTAAAGCCGTAAATTACGTTTCTCATACCCGGAAGAAGCATTCCCAGAACATACATGATACCGTAAGCAAGTATGTAAGCAAATATCACAAGTCCGACCTGGATCGTCATCTTGTCGATACTCTCCTGCATAGGAATCTCGTTTTCTTTCTGTATGTCTTCCGCCGTATATTTCTCGCGCTTCTCGCTTGATATCTTAAGCGTTCCGCGTTTTCTTTTTACATTAAGATAAATGACACCGCCGAGGCTGGCGCTCAAAAATCCCAGTGCCGCGATTGTAAGGCCGAAGCTCTTTCCGCCCACAAACCCAAACTGGGTTTCGTAGATCGTTCCGTAGTTCATTGCCTGGCCGGTTCCCTGTCCGTAACCGAAGGGAAGCAAAATACCCGCGGATGCAAAGAATCCCGACACCACATATGCGGCGATCATCGTGATCACAAGTCCCAAAATACCCTGCATAAGGTAAGTAGAAACCGTGGTGACGCCGGTATTGAAGATCTCTGTCGAACGCTGCTTACTCAATTTGCCGCTTGAAGATTTAAAAGTTGAAGCGATAAATCCGAGAGCCAGGCAGTGATAAGTGATTATCTCAAGCGCTTCAAGGCCGTTCCCGCCGAAAAGTTCCGTATCAAACAGCTCCGCCCCGGTAACCGCACGATATATTTCGGAAACAATTAAAAGTATCAGTCCTCCGATGACCGATGTAGGTATAAGCGACTCTCTGAGTCCCGGAGTCATTCGTTTGATCGCATGTCCCAGCAGCATACTTCCCAGCAGCGCTCCCGCCAGTACCACGCAACCCCAAACGTTAAATTCCCAAAAATTTGACATTATTCTCCCCCTTGGCGCTTTTTTGCGATGTTTCGCTGTCGCCTTCTTCTACCATATTGTTATATCTGTAGCAAAAATTCAAGTATTTAAGCGCATTAAAACGCTTTGAACCTTTGATCTGATACAAAGTTTTGTCGTACTCGATATTCAGTTTGTTTCTTCCCATGCAGGCTATGCCCGTAATGTCCTTTAAGGCGATAGTTTTTTCTTCCTCCCGACTTTCAACAACTATTCTGTCTCCGTACAAAGAAAGCTTCGCGTTTTTATCAAGCAACTCCTTTTTCTTATATATGATAACTCTGTACAAAGAAACCTCATCCACATAAACCGGTTCTTCTGTAAGTGCCGTAAGATCTGTGGAACTTACGAATTCATTCTGATACTCATACCAGTCGGCAACGAATCTGTAAGGAAAATCAAATCCTTCTCCGGATAGCGAAGTGTCTTCGTTGTAAAGGATGGTTTTTTCGCATTTAAGACATTTGATCTTATTACCGGTACTTTCAAAGGTTGAGAATCCGCAATCGGGACAAACGTACATCGCTCTTTCAAGATATTCCGCCCGCTTATTCCCCTTAAACACAGCCGTGTCTGTCGCCTCGTCGGTGTAGAGTTCTTCTTTTATGAGCTTATAAAGCTCTTCTTCGGACATATCCGCGTAATCCTCGGGCTTAAGCACCTTTGATACATAGCAGTGCATGCGGCCTTTTCTGACAGAGTCGCTCCATCTCGGCTGGGTGCCGTATCCGCCTTCGATCTTGTATAAGACTATGTCCAACTTAAGCTTCTTGCACAAAGAAGCCACCGAATCTTTCATATGCACGGTGCGTCCGCTGTACGTACGATTGCCTTCGGGTGCCAGGGCGATGCTTTTTCCCTCTTTGACTATCTGCAATATGTTTTTCATCGCCTTAAGATCGACGGTATGCTTTCTGATGGGAATGGGCGCAACAAGAAAACGTAACAGTTTTGAAATGAATCCGTTGGAGAAGATGTCTTCGGTGGCCACAAAGTAGACAGGGCGGCCAAAAGAAATCGCTACGAAAAACTGATCAAATCCCGTAACGTGGTTATATAAAAGAACACAGGGAGTCTTCGAATACTTCCTGAAAGAATCTACTTTGGCTCTGTATC
>CAMPBP010000010.1 GCA_946639085.1 uncultured Lachnospiraceae bacterium | reverse complement strand
GTCGCCTCTGCCGGCTCTTTCGATGATAAGTCCTTTTTCAAAGCACTTGTCCGCGATCCTGTGGGAAAGCTCGGGATCGTCAAACTTTGAGAAATCGATACCCCAGATAAGACCTATTCCTCTGAAGAATATCTTGTCGCTTAAAGGAAGTATCTCTTTTTCGATGTATTCTTTTACAAGGGCACCCTTTTCGATGACCTGCTTGTCGATCTCATGCTCAACATTGTATTCGATGGCTTTTCTTGCTGCCACGAAAGCGATCTGGTTGCCTCTGAATGTACCGTTGTGCTCGGCGGGTTTCCATATATCAAGGTCGTCTCTTATAAGAAGAAGGGACATGGGGAAGCCGTAGCCTCCGATAGACTTGGAAAGTGTTACCATGTCGGGCTTGATGCCTGCACGCTCGAAGGAGAAGAAGGTTCCGGTTCTTGAACAGCCTACCTGAATCTCATCGGCAACGAGTAAGATATCGTTTTCACGGCATATCTTCTCAACACCCTTTAACCATTCAACGCTTGCCACGTTAATACCGCCTTCTGCCTGAACGGTCTCAAGGAAGATCGCTGCGGGCTTCTCGATTCCCGAGTGATCGTCTTTGATGACGGTCTCAAGATATCTTAAAGAATCGAAGCCCTCCATCGTTGTCTCGTAAGGAACGAAAGTTACGTTGTCAAGGGATACTCCCGCTCCGTCACGGCTGGTACGGTCGGTGGTAAGGGCAAGGCTTCCGAGAGTCATTCCGTGGAAAGCCCCCATGAATGCAATTACGTTTGAGCGTTTCTTGTTCTTTCTGCATAATTTCAGTGCTGCTTCAACGGCGTTGGTGCCGGTTGAACCGCAGAACATGATCTTGTAGTTAAGATCCTTGGGATCCAATATCTTTTCTTTGAAAGTCTTTATGAATGCGCCCTTTGCAGCGGTGTACATGTCCATTGCATGGGTGATGTTGTCTTTTAAGATGTAGTCGATGACTTCGCCCTTGATCTCACCGTTGTTGTGGCCGTAGTTAAGTGCACCGCAGCCTGCAAGGAAATCAACGTATGCATTTCCGTCCTCGTCGTAGATCATCGAGTTCTTTGCCGTTGTGAAAACTACGGGATACTTTCTGCAGTAACTTCTTACCTGGGATTCGTTTTCTTCTATGATCGTCTTTAATTCACTCATTTTAATACCTCCGACTTAAACGTATGCGGGCTTTGCAGGCACTTCGTTTTTGATGAAATAGATCTCGTACCATATAAGGAATGCGTAGATCGTGTAGATCTTACGGCCGTTGTTCCATGCGCCCGACTTATGCTCGTTAAGTAAATGCATAAGTTCGTCTTTGTTAAAGAATTCTTCGACGAAATCTTTTTCAAACATCTCTTTTACTTTTTCGTACCACTTGTCTTCTCTTATCCAGTCTTTGAAAGGAACGAGGAAGCCAAGCTTTTTACGCTTCGACCACTCTTCGGGAATGGTGCGGTTAGCGGCAACTCTGAAAGCGTACTTTGTCACATAATTGTGAATGATGTATTTAAGCGGTATCTGTTCGCTTACTTTGAAAACTTCCCTGTCGAGGAAAGGAACCCTGAGTTCAAGGGAGTTTGCCATGGTCATCTTGTCTGCTTTTAAGAGGATGTCGTAAGGAAGCCATAAATGCATGTCCGTGTACATCTTCTTTAAAAGATCGGGCTTGTCCGCAACTTCTTCGAAGATGGGCTTTGTAATCTCCTGATAGTTTTTGCCGTTTTTATACTTGGGCTTAAGCAGTTTGTCAGCCTCTTCGTTGTTCATGATGAACGCCTGACCGATGTAGTAATCTTCAAGCTTTGAGCCTGCCTTTATAAGGAAATGCCTTCCCTTCATGTTGGGCATCTTCTCGGCAACTTTCTTTATACCCGCTCTTACCGGGTAAGGAACTTTAAGATACCTTGCATACTCCTTGGGAGTTTCATACTCGTAATATCCGCCGAAGAGTTCGTCAGCACCTTCGCCGGAGAGCACAACCTTAACTTCCTTGCTCGCCATGTTGGCAAGATAGTAAAGGGGAACGGCTGAGAGGTTTGCGTGGGGCTCATCCGAGTGATATTGCACTGTAGGAAGGATATCGAAGAACATTTCCGGGGTAATATCTTTCTTCTGATGCTTCATACCAAGGATCTTGCAAAGTCCCTCGGCATCACCGATCTCGTTAAATCCGGGAGCCGTGATGTTTCCTGCAAATCCTACCGTGAATGCCTTGTCAACGTTTGCGTTTGCAACGATGTAACTTGAATCTACACCGCTTGAAAGGAAGGCTCCGACTTCGACATCGGAGATCTTATGATATTCGATGCTTGACTTCATGATGTCGTTTATCTTGTTAACGCAGGTCTCAAGATCGTCGTCGTTGTTTTGATACTCGATCTTGAAATACTGTCTTATGTCCATCTTTCCGTCTTTGTAAGTAAAGCAATGTCCGGGATTAAGTTTGTGAACGTTTTTGAAGAAAGAATCCGTGGGTACGCTGTACTGATAGCAAAGATAGGTCTTTAATGCGTCTTCGTTAAGCTCTTTTTTGAAGTTCTTGTGATGAAGAAACGACTTTATCTCCGAACCGTAAATGAAAAGTTCGGGAGTCTCGTAATAGTAAAAAGGCTTGATACCGAAAGGATCTCTCGCACCGAAAAGCTGCTTGTTTTTTCTGTCCCAGATTACAAAAGCAAACATTCCGCGAAGCTTGTCCACCACATCCGTACCGTATTCTTCGTAGGCATGGATGATGGCTTCGGTGTCGGAATTGGTGGCAAAGGTGTGGCCTTTCTTTAAAAGCTCTTCTCTTATCTCTTTGTAGTTGTAGATCTCACCGTTAAAGTTGATGACAAGGGAGTTGTCTTCGTTGTATAAAGGCTGATTTCCCAGATTAAGGTCGATGATACTGAGACGCCTGAAACCCATGGCGATCTTCTCATCGGTGAAGAAACCTTCTCCGTCCGGTCCTCTGTGCTTAATGGCGTCTGCCATCTTGTGAACCGTTTCGTTCTTTTCAGCTATTGTCATGTCATCGATAAATCCTGCGAATCCGCACATCAGATGTATACCTCTAAATAGTATTTTTGTTTATTCTGTATTTCTTCTTGTAGTTTATGGCACGAAGCACAAGATAGAACTTATGTTTAAATGACTTCTCCCCTTTGTACTTAAGAGGATCCACCATCTTGTGTTTCTTTTTAAGTTCAATCGCTTTTGCCACGTACTCGTTGTCTCTTACGTATTTTTTAAGCACCGAGAAGGGAACCATCGAAAGGAGCACTTCATCCGTAAGAAGTTCGAATTCTTTTTCTTTGTGCTCAAATACATCATCGAATATCGTGGTGATGAGGTTGTGGCCCAGTGCCGCAAGATAGTAGCTGGATCTTGCCTGACGGGGGTTGATCTCCATTACTTTGAAAGTCTTGTCTCTTCTGTCGTATTTAAGATCGAACTCGGCGAAGCCTCTGTAACCGATCTTTTCGAGGAACTTCTTAAGTCTTTCCACCGTTTCCTCGGTACCGCCGAACTTGTTGAAGCCGTTGATGAGCACCGTGCAGTTGCCGATGGCCGAAGGAGAATGCTCCTGAAGACCTATCTGTGCAAAGCTTGCGAACTCGGCTTTTCCGTTTGAATTCACGTAGACCATGCAGTCAAAAAGATATGAGTCGTCACCGGGAATGAACTCCTGAACAATGAGGGTGTCACGATAACCGGAAGCCTTCACTTTGTTTATGAACTCAACCGCCTTCTCGGGGGTTTTTGCCTTGTATACTTTGGGCTGACCTTCGAACTTGTGCTTACCGTACTCTATGCCGTTGCTGGGCTTAATGATGAGGGGGTAATACATTTCTACCGGGATCGGAGCGGTTTCTTTTTCCTCGCAGTCATAATAGATCGTCTTTGCGAACTTAAGCCCCGCACGGCCAAATGCTCTGTAGAAGGTCTCCTTTACAAGGAAGGCGTCGACGATCTTAAGTGACGGTCCGTTGTAGATAAAATACTCGGAAAGCTCCTCAAGATTCTCTGCAAGGAGACGGACGTACACGTCGTGACAGGGGATCGCAACTATCTTCTCACCGGCAAACTTTTCTTTCCCGTATTCAAGCATCGCCTTAACGAAGCCCTCTTTTGTCTTAAGGTCGGGATGATAGGTGATATTTACGATGGATGAAAACTGTGTAAATCGGATGGGCTCCGTTGCGATGACGTCGATGTTTTCATTAAAGGCTTCATGGTAACATCTGGCCATGTAATATGTGTTCATATCGGAGCCGATCAAAACTGCTTTATGCTGCATGTCTAATCCTCATAAATGCGTGGTATCGACGAATCCAGGTTCGTCATGAGTTCGTACATTGTGGTCATTACGTGTCTTGTGATGGAGCGGATGGGGATCTCGGAACCGAATACCGTGACTTTGTCGTATCTCTTCACGCTCTCGTCAACTTTTATCTCGCACATTCCCATACCGATCTCGCCGATTATGGGGTATTTCTTTCCGTTTATCGCCACAAAACTTCCGACGCGCTTTCTGTTGATGCCATCCGCGTAACCTGTATCGATGGTGGCTACGTATTCGTCGGTTTCGGCTTTATGATTGAGGCCGTATCCCACGTACTCTCCCGCTTTAACTTTCTTGACCTGTATAACTTCGGTGTAAAGAGTAAGAGCGGTCTTTATGTCCAGTTCGGGATAGGGCTTGCAGGGCTTAACGTGGTTAAGATTGTTCTTCACGGAAGCCTTTAACTTGCGAAGCCTGCCCTTTAAGGTGCTTGGATATTTGTTCATAAGGTTGAAGCCGTAAAGAACGATACCGAAGCGGACCGCATTGGAAAAGTCGTGGTGTTCGTGGGCCATGATCGTCTGGCTTTTATCCACATGCACCATGGGGATGTCTTTAAGAGGAATCTCCTTTGTGAGCGCTTTGAATCTTTCAAGATTCCCGTCGTACTCGGTGTCCGCAAGACCCGTGGTATGGAAGTGTGAAAAAATACCCTCTACGGTTATGTTCTCGTTCTCACTTGCGCTTTTATATATCGCTTCAAGCTCCTCTTTATCTTTAAAGCCCAGTCTGTTCATGCCGCAGTCGACTTTAATGTGGACTTTAAGTTTGAGGTTGCTTTCTTTGATCTCATCAAATGTCTCTTTGCAGTTTACGCACACGGAGATGTTATTTTGTTCGCAAACCGAAAGATACTCTTTATGGACGGGCTCCAGCATGATGACGGGAAGAGTCTTTTCGTACTCTCTTACCTTCAAGGCTTCGTTTAAGTTCGAAACCGCAAAGGCGTTTATACCGCCTCTTACCAGTGCCGGAACGATCCCGTAACCGTGTCCGTACGCATTTCCTTTGACAACGGCGATGTAATACTTGTGAGGATATGCCTTTGTAAGAACCTTCGCGTTGTTTTCAAGTATTTGATTGTCGATCCTGATGTATGTTTTTCTGTAATTCTCGCCCATGCTCATATGATACCAAAACCTTGATAAAATAAAAAGTAGCTAAAACTGTCAAAAACATTACAAAAAGTGCGGTACCAAAACAGGCACCGCACCACATTATTTGATCTGTCCTTCAATATATTCCACAGCCGCATTTAACTGTGTATCAACGGATTCTTCGGCATAGTAAAGATCGGTGTCGAGTTCGACTTCGATGTCGGGCGCGATACCTACTTCGTGAATGCATTCACCGTTAGGCGTGTAATATCTGCTCGTGGTAAGTTTGATACCCGATCCATCGCTTAACGTATATATCTGCTGAACTATACCTTTTCCGAAAGTGTTCTTTCCTACCACAACACCCACCTTGTAGTCTCTGATGGCCCCTGTCATAAGTTCGGAAGCCGAAGCACTGTACTCATTGACAAGCACCGCAAGGGGGATGTCTATGGGGTCTGTTCCGTGGCAGGCGTATTCTTCTCTGTTGCCGTACTTGTCCACGGTATATGTGACAATGCCTGCGGGAAGAATGTCGTCACAGATACCCACTACGGTATCAAGATTGCCGCCGGGATTGCTTCGAAGGTCTATTATGAGACCTTTCATACCACTCTTTTTAAGATCGTCGTATGCGTTTTCAAACTGTGACAAAGTTACGTCGTCAAACTCGGTTATCTGGAGATATCCGATGTTGTTATCAAGCATTCTGTGCTTAACGGTAGGAGTTTCAACGCTGCCTCTTCTAACGGTAATGTGAAGATAATCGCTCTCGCCTTCACGGATTATTGTAAGGACCACATCCGTATCGATGGGACCTTTTATCAATGTGACAACTTCCGTAAGTGAAAGACCTTGGGTGGTAGCACCGTCAACTTCGGAAATAAGATCTCCGTCCCGAAGACCGGCTTTCTGCGCGGGTGAATCTTCAAATACTCCCGAAAGCATGGGAAGATTTGATGTCTCGTCTATGGTTACGTAAGAGCCTATACCGTAATATCTGCCGTCGCTTTCCGTGAACATCTGCTCAAGTTCTTCCGGTGTGTAATATACCGAATAGCGATCGTCCAAAGATGCGAGTATACCGTCATAGATGGCGGTCTTCATCTCTTCCTCATCCACATTTTCTTCAAAGTAGAAATATCGGTCGATGAGCTCGTCTATCCTGTTGACTTTCGAAATGACTTCATCGTCGATGATGTCACTTTTTTCAACGGTCTGATTACCGATGCTGAAAGGATTGGTGCCCGAAGGCTTGCTTGATGTGAACGCATTGTCTGCTTTATCTCTTGCGTTTACAAAAATGAGTATGCATACGACAAGCGTAAGCACGGCGCCCGCCGCTGCGGCACCCATAAGCAATCCAAGCCAGAACGACCTGGTTTTTTCTTTGTTCATTTCTTCCATATCAAAATTTACCTCTTATCTAGGTAAGATAGGGCCAAGGGTTAACGTACTGGCCGTTAAGTCTTACGCTGAAATGCAGGTGGTTACCGGTAGAACTTCCTGTAGTACCGACAGCTGCAATAGTTTCACCCGCTACAACCACATCCCCGGATGAAACATACAATTTGCTGGCATGCATATAAACGGTATAAAGACCGTCGCCGTGATCGATCATTATATAGTTACCCATCGACCAGTTGTAAGCCGAAGCCACAACAACTCCGTCGTATGCCGCAAGTATGGGAGATCCGCCCGGAGCACCCATATCAAGACCGCTGTGGAATTCCGATCTTCCGGTGATTGGGTGGGTACGCCATCCGAATTCCTCGGTGATCCTTGTGTACTGAGGAGCGGGCCATACGAACTGTCCGCCGTCATAAACTATACGGTTCATGGTTGCGGCGATGGCCTTTTTCTCTTCAAGAATCTTTGCTTCCAAAGCTTCTATGGTGGCAACCTCGGCTGCGTATTCCGCCTCATAGTTTGAGATGGCAGTTTCGGTATTTTGTATCTTCGTCGAGTAGTTTGCGAGCTCGGTCTCTTTTTCTTTTAGCAATAAAGACAAAGTGTCTTCTTCTGCTTCCGCCGCTGCTTTTGCTTCGTCAAGAGACGCCTTCTCGGCTTCGAGGGTTGCCTTACAAAGCTCGGTCCACTCTCTTGTTGCCTGATATTCTTCGAGTTTCTTTCTGTCGTACTCCTCAAGTCTGTCGATATATCCGGCCTTTGTGATGAAGTCACCGAAGGTTTTTGCGTTGAACATGATATCAAGGTAGAAGGTCTCACCCTGCTCGTACATGAACTTGATACGGTCCTTCATGGCCTGGTATTGATTTTCTTCGGTTTCGATCGCCTCGTTTAATTCCTGCGTGGCGATGGTAATATCGTTTTCTTTGGCAACAATGAGATTGTTAAGCTCTTCGATATGCCCCAAAACTTCGTCCAGCTGACCGTCCACCTTTTCAACGTATGCCGCCGTATCTTTCTTGTACTGCTCAAGTTCCTTTTTAAGGGCCTTCGCATCCGAGATCTGGTTTTGTATCTGCTTTTTTATGTTTTGAGAATCCTGAATCTGTTTTTGCTTTTCTTTTATGCTGTCGCTGGTGATGGAAGAATAGTTGGTCGCATAGGAAGCCTGGGCGGGAATGCCTGCCGTAAGCGCGATCACTACTATAAGCCCGACAACTTTCTTATATTTCTTCACAAGTGTCTCCTTGGTGAAAAAAGTAATTTACTAAACTCTCAAATGCTTTCTTACAGTAGAGAAACTGCCGAAAAATCCGATTCCCACGCCGATGGCAAGGGAAAGGGGAAGAAGTATCTTAAATATCTCCTCGATCGTTAAGAAGTTAAGGAGTGACGCCAGCACCGAGAATGATTCGGTCACGAACTGAATGGCCTTATTGTAAAGGAAATAGATAACGCCAAGAGGTATCGATGAACCGATAAGTCCGATGAGGATACCTTCGATAACGAAAGGTGCTCTCGTGAAGAAGTCGGTTGCTCCGATATACTTCATGATGGTGATCTCTTCTTTACGAACCTGGATACCTATCGTAACGGTATTGCTTATAAGGAATACCGATACAAAGAAAAGTAACAGGATGATACCAAGTGATACGTAACCGATCAGCTTGTTGACGCCGTCGAGAGTCATGGCAGTCATCTCACTTCTCTTAACTTCTCTTACTCCGTCAACGGATTCAAGGAATGTAACGAGACTGTTCTGCATGGATACGTCGTTTAAGTAGATCTCGTAGTTTGCCGAGTCGGCGAGGGGGTTCTCAAGGAAGCCTTCGCTGTACTCGCCGAGATATTCTTCTTTAAACGAATCCCATGCTTCGTCTGCTGATACGAAGTTTATGGCGGAAACCTCGCCACGCTTTTTTATCATCTCGCCGATCTCTTCGATTCGGTCTTCGGAAATGCCTTCGTCAAAGAAAACAACAACGCAAACTCCCTCTTCGGCCGTCTTTACGATGTTCTGGAAGTTTGCCAAAACCGCATAGAAAATACCGAAAAGGAAAAGACATGAACTTATGGTGGCTATTGAAGCCAATGTAAACAACTTATTTCTGAACAGATTTTTGATACCCTGCCAGATAGTATAAAACAATGTACTAATCTTCATCGATATACACTCCGTTCTCCTCGTCGCTTACCACAACGCCGCGGTTTAATGTGATAACTCGCTTGCTCATGGCATTAACGATATTTTTGTCGTGGGTAACCATTATTACGGTGGTTCCCGCGTTGTTGATCTCTTCAAACAGATGCATGATCTCCAAAGAAGTCTTGGGGTCGAGGTTACCTGTGGGCTCGTCGGCAAGAAGAATCGAAGGTCTGTTAACAAGTGCTCTTGCTATGGCAACTCTTTGCTGCTCACCACCGGAAAGATTGTTGGGCTTAGCCTTGTATTTTCCGGCAAGGTTAACGGTCGCAAGAACTCTCGGAACATTTCTTCTGATCTCACGGCCCGATACCTGTATGATCCTCTGTGCGAAAGCAACATTTTCATATACGTTACGGTCGCGAAGAAGTCTGAAATCCTGGAATACGACACCGATGTTACGACGGTATTTCGGAACTTTCCTGTGTCTTAGTCTTTTAAGATCGTAATTTAATACGTAGATGTTTCCCTTTGTGGGAACAAGCTCTCTTAAGAGAAGTTTTGTAAGAGTAGATTTACCGGAACCCGATTCACCTACCACGAATACGAACTCGCCTTTCTTGATGCGGATGGACACATCGTCCAGGGCGTAGTTGGAGTTTTCTTTATACATTTTGCTCACATGATCGAATACGATGACTTCATCGTCTTCCATGTAGCGTTTCTTGCGTCTAGGCATAACTTACCCCTTCCTTAGTTATCTTTCTCCATGTATTTCATGTATTTGACTACCATAAGTGCGATCTTGAAGGTGATCGCATCTTCAAATATCCTAAGATCCAGACCCGTTGACTTCTGAAGCTTGTCAAGTCTGTAAACAAGCGTATTTCTGTGAATGTAAAGCTGTCTGGAGGTTTCGGATACGTTTAAGCTGTTTTCAAAGAAACGCATGATGGTTACAAGAGTTTCCTCATCGAACTCGTCGGGACTCTTTCCGCCGAAGATCTCCTTTATGAACATCTTGCACAAAGGAACCGGAAGCTGATAGATAAGACGTCCGATACCCAGCTCCGAATAAGCAACGATCTCTCTTTCCGTAAAGAAGATCTTGCCTACGTCCATGGCCATCTTTGCTTCTTTGTAAGAACGGCTGACTTCTTTGATCTCGCCTACCGCCGAGCCGTACGCAACATGAACGTCCGTCATGCCTTCGTCTTTAAGCTTGGCAAGTATGGTGGCCGCTGCCTTTTCAACTTCTCTCGTTGATTCGAAATCCTCCACTTCTTTGACCACGATAACGTCATTTTCGTCTACCGCGGTAATGAAATCGCTGGAATTGGAACCAAAATGAGTCCGCACGCTCTCAAGAACATTGAAATCCTTGTGATCGTCGGATTCGACTATCATAACGACACGTTTTGCGTCGGGTGCGATATGAAGTTTCTTGGCACGGCTGTAAATGTCGACTAACAAAAGATTGTCAAGAAGGAGATTCTTGATAAAGTTGTCCTTATCAAAGCGCTCCTTGTAAGCGACAATAAGATTCTGAATCTGGAAAGCGACCATCTTTCCGATCATATATACATCTTCACCTGTACCGGCTGCGATGAGTATATATTCCAAAGATGCGTCATCATATATCTTGAAATAGGAGTATCCCTGAATTTCCTGTGAATCGGCCGGGGACTTGGCAAATTCGCGGGCCTGTCCCGATACGTTGTTAAGACCCTGTGTCGTAGATACCACTTCTCTGCCTTCTGTGTCGACAATACACAATTCAACACGAGAAATAGCCTTTAAACCGTCGATCGTTCCCTGCAAGATCTGATTTGAAATCATGGTTTACATCCTTTCGTTGGACAATTTTCACAATGATTTTGGGTGTTATTTTTCGTCAAAAACACCTATACAGGGACTATTTTATTATATTTTACTTAAAATTGCCATACCCGAAGGCCCGATTTTTGTATATATTTTTAAAAATTGAAAATTTTTTGTGCACTTTTCACAGTAAAAAGATATACAAAAAATCCCGCAGTTTCGGTCAAATCAACCTGATTTTATTGTTTTCGGTGATTTCTATGACACGGTTTTTGTACAAATTGCCGACAGCTTTTTTGAACTCGTTTTTGCTCATTCCCGTCTCACGTTTTATGACTTCCGGCGACGCTTTATCCGTAAAAGGAAGCACCCCGTCATAGCTCTTGATTATCTCTATGAGCTTCTCGGCATCGCTCTCGATCTGCAAATAAGATTTCTTACGGATACTTAAGTTGACTTTTCCGTCTTCACGAACGGAAATGACTCTTGCATGAATCTTTTTCCCAACCTCAACGTCTCCGTAAAGCTCTCTTTTGGGAATAAGACCCTGATATTTATCGTCGATGGCCACAAATGCACCGAAATTGTCGCTTATCTCATAAACCGTTCCCTCGACAACATCCTCGGCCTTAATGTCCGTGGCATTCTCAAGGTACGGATATATCTTCATAGTCGCCGCTACTCTCTCGGACTTATCGATATAAACCGAGACGAGTATCTCATCACCTTCTTTAACTCTGTAGGTCTGCTGTGCGAAAGGAAGAAAAAGATCCTTTTCAAGTCCCCAGTCGAGAAAAGCCCCAATCTTGGTAACCTGGGAAACTTTAAGTCGAGCGACCTTGTGCAAGGTAACAAAGGGCTTATTCACCGTCGCAATAAGTCTGTCGTTGGAATCCTTATAAACGAAAACCTCAATCTCATCGCCGACTTTAAGTCCTTCAGGCACCTGCTTTTTCGGAAGCAGCACCTCGCCTTCGCCCTCTTTATCTTTCAAATACACACCGAACTCTACGGATCGGCTCATTATCAACGTCTGAAATTCTGCCGTCTTTATCATATATACTCCAATATTGTGACCGTTTTGTGAACCTTGGGAAAAAAAAACCTCAGTGATAAATCACTAAGGTTTAAAGCTGGGGTACAAGGATTCGAACCTTGAAATGACGGAGTCAGAGTCCGTTGCCTTACCGTTTGGCGATACCCCAATAAAACATTTGTATCAGCACACTGAGATAGTATATAAGAAATGTTTTATTTTTGCAAGTCCCTTTTTTATTTTTTCGCTAACCCCCTCGCCCGACACATTTAATGTCCTTCTTTGAACGGGATAACGCTCCGATGAACTAGTCCACGATTTTCTCGTGCTTCGCACGTCCTGCTCGGAGGAGCGACTCCTTCGCAGGGAAAATCGGGACGGATTTCATCTGCGCTAAAACCATCCCTGAAAGGTTCAAAGTAAGGAGCATTAAATGCGCCGAGCGAGATTTTACGAACAAAAAACGCCATGACAAAAGCCATGACGTCTTAAATACTGTATGTCGTTATACGGAAATATCGATGTTTGAACCGATGTTGGGGTTGACCGATAATTCCATGGAACGGTCGATCATGTTGACGATGCTTGCGCCCATCTGTTCGCCGGTATCGATTGCTTTTGATAAAACAGCGGTTCCTACATCGCTCATTATTTTGTTTTGTGACATTGCCATTGATAATGCTGCGATATCCATAGTCGGTCTCCTTTCCGATCTTTGTGATAGAAGTATAATACATCTTTATTAACAAATAAGCAATTGGATAAAAATATAGCGGCAGGTATAAACCTGCCGCAAATGATCGATATTATGATCAAGCTTTTCCGTTGGAACCAAGAACGTTAACGATCTTGTGAGCAACCATGTCCTTAACTGCCTGACGAGCGGGCTTAAGGTACTGACGGGGATCGAAGTGATCGGGATGCTCTGCGAAGTACTTTCTGATGTTACCTGTCATAGCAAGACGGATATCGG
>CAMPBP010000009.1 GCA_946639085.1 uncultured Lachnospiraceae bacterium | reverse complement strand
GCTTTGAGAGACGAATATCCGGTTTACAGCGAAGCTACGGGCTATGTTGCGTTATTTGTTCGGGAAGGAGAAAGAATGGCTTACAACAACCTGGTATATGCCGTAGACGAGACGGGAAAGTTTTCCAATCTTACTCAAAAAGATCCCAACGAATCCACCTCATTGACCGATCTTGAACTTGATTCGTTAAAACAGTCGCTTATGCTTTTTTCAAAAGAATTTGACGAAAAGCGTTACGAAGATGCGATCGCATTTGAAAACAGGATCAACGAAGAGATGGCGCGATACGAAAATCGTGAGCTTATGCTTGGTATTGATGAGATCAATGCATCTCACATAAACGATCTTATTTCTTTTTACAAGTCTTCAAATACAGGAATAGTAACGTACTTCTATGACGGCTACGAAATGGCTCAGCCCGAAAATCTTACGGAAAAGGATTTTGATACCGAAGCATACGAAGCCAAATATATCGTTAACGACGATCTTGTCGAACAGGGTTCATTCGTATATAAATATACGAACAACGAAAACTGGAAGCTTTGTCTTTACGTTAAAACGGACGAATTAAAGCGTTTCACCGAAGATGAATATGTGAAAGTTAAATTTTTAAAGAATCAGACCATATCCTGGGGACGCGTACATATCGTAAGCAATCTGACCGACGGAGCTCTCATCACTTTATCTTTTACAAATTCAATGGTTGCATTTGCTCCCGACAGATTTGTTGAAGTCGAACTTTTGCTTGAAGAAGATACCGGACTTAAAGTACCCAATTCTTCAATCGCTACGAACAGCTTTTTCCTGATTGACAAGGCGTTTGTTACGAAGGGCGGAAACTCAGCAAATTACGGTGTCAACAGACAGGTCATTTCCGACTCGGGCGATGTTTCGACAAAGTTCTTTGAGGTAACGATATACAAAGAAACCGAAACCGAATACTATGTGTCAATGAGCGGCCTCTCCATCGGCGACGTTTTGTATTACACCCCCATGGAAGGCGAACAAACTCCGCCGGATCAGCCTTTAACCTTTACGGTGGGAAAACAGGGCACACTTGTAGGGGTATATAACATAAACAAAGGCTATGCCGACTTTAAACAGATAGAAGTTTTGTACTCAAACGATGAATACTCTATAGTTAAGTCCAATTCCTACACAGGACTGAGAGCATACGATTACATAGCTCTTGATTCCTCCCAGGCTACGGACAAAGATTTTGTATATTAAGGATAAAAATATGAGCGAAACCGTCGACGTAAAAGAGAATATACGGAAAGTCAAGGAAAACATGAAAAATGCGTGTCTGAAGGCAGGAAGAAATCCCGAAGACACAACGCTTATTGCCGTAACCAAAACAAAGCCCTTCGAGATGCTGATGGAAGCATATGATGCGGGAGTGAGGGATTTTGGGGAAAACAAAGTTCAGGATTTAATGGCCAAATTTGAACTTGCACCCAAAGATTCCCGTTTTCATATGATCGGTCATCTTCAGAAAAACAAGGTTAAATACCTTATCGGAAACGTGTATT
Source organism: uncultured Lachnospiraceae bacterium (assembly GCA_946639085.1). Taxonomy (GTDB): domain Bacteria; phylum Bacillota; class Clostridia; order Lachnospirales; family Lachnospiraceae; genus UBA1258. The sequence continues at coordinate 11,600 of CAMPBP010000009.1, read as the reverse complement.
TGATTCACGGTGTGGATTCTTATGAGCTTGCCGAAGTGATTGACAAAGAGTCCAAAAAGAAAAATGTTGTTACAAATATACTTGTCGAAGTCAATGTGGCCGGCGAAGAAAGCAAATTCGGAACTACTTCAAAAGACGCGAAAGATGTCGTTAAAAAGATTGCTTCCTTACCCAATGTTAAAGTTAAAGGACTCATGACAATAGCACCATATGTAGTCAACCCAGAGGAAAATCGTCAATATTTTGTTGAATTACGCAATTTACTCATTGACATAAACAAGGAAAACATTGATAATATTTCTATGGATATTTTATCCATGGGAATGACCGGTGATTACTGTGTAGCCTGCGAAGAAGGCGCCACTTACGTAAGAGTCGGAACAGGTATATTTGGCGAACGGGACTATGGCAAGGAGAATTGTAAATGAGCGTGCTTGACAAATTTATGTCCTTTATGAACATTAACGGTGAAGAAGAGGGCGAGGAATACGTAGGTTACGGTGACGAAGATTACGAACCTGAAAATACAGTAAACGAAAAAGAAGCTTTGACTGAGGAAAATCGTATAAGATCATTCGCACCGCGCAACAACACGAAAGGAAAAAAGATGGTTACACAGGATAACAATTCGGTTTGTGTATTTAAACCCACAAATGTTTCCGAATCAAGAGAGATTACTCAGACTTTAAGAGCCAATAAGACCGTAGTTTTAAATCTTGAAGATGCCGATGATATGTCAGCTCAACGTATTCTTGATTTTACTTCCGGTTCATGTTTTGCACTTGACGGTACTTTACAGAAGATTTCAAATTACATTTTCATCGTAACACCCGCAAGTGTTGATATCAGCGGAGATCTTCAGGATTCGATAGCAGAATCTTTCGGTTTATAAAATACGAAAATCAAAGTCCTGTCTCTATTAAGAGGCAGGATTTTTTCAAATACAAAGAAACTTTTACAGGAATGGTATCAGTATTATGGAACCCATAACAGTTACGGAAAAGAAAAACAATCAATACGAGATAGTCATCAAAAGAGATTTTGATGACCTTTTCGGATATGTAAATGCCCTTGCTCCCGACGCAAAGAATATACTTTTGCTGACCGATTCTACGGTAAACGATCTTTATGCCGATACGGTTGCTTCAGGTCTGAAAGAATATAACCTTATAAAATATGTTGTTCCTGCCGGTGAAGAAAGCAAATCCAAGGATAACGCATTTAAAATACTCGATACAATGTACGAGAACGGTTTCATGCGTTTTGATCTCTTTATATCACTGGGAGGCGGCGTCGTAAGCGATCTGGGAGGTTTTTGTGCATCTCTATACATGCGAGGTATTGCCCATATAGTTTGTCCCACAACTCTTTTGTCAATGGCAGATGCATCAATCGGAGGCAAAACAGCCGTTGATTTTCACGATAAAAAGAATTTGATAGGAGCATTTTACAATCCGGTACTTATTTACGATAACATCAAAGTGCTGGAAACCCTTCCAGACAGATTATTTTTTGCCGGATTTGCAGAAATAATGAAAGCGGGACTTCTTGCCGACGAAAAATACTACATGTGGCTGATCGACAATATGTATGAAATCTGCTGCAAAGAGTTCGAAGCTATCGAATATATGCTTGAAACAGCCATCGGTATAAAGAAAACGATCGTAGAAAAAGACCCTTACGAAAAATCAGGGCTCAGAATGCTTCTTAATCTCGGACATACCATCGGTCACGGAATCGAAAGTGTAATGGGTGACGAATACATACACGGTGAATGTGTTGCACTCGGATGTGTGGCGGCTGCATTTATATCATATAAACTTGATTACATTAAATCCGAAGAGTATTACGAGATCAGAGATATGTTTGTACCGTTTAATCTGCCGATATCCATCTCCACCGATAATACGGATAAAATCCTGAATGCGGTTAAATTCGACAAAAAGAACACTGCAGGAACGATCAGAATGGTACTTTTAAAGAAAATCGGTAAAGCGTTCGTTTATGACAACGTTGATAAAGATCTTGTAAAAGAAGCAATAGAAGAACTTAACTTTAAAGATGAAGATTGATCATCTGTCCGGAGACGATTTTGAAAGAAAAGAAACATTCATTCGATCACAGAATTATAATGGATCTGGTAATTACGGTTATACTTGTTTTGATCGACAGAGTTATTAAAATATATGCCGTAAGCAGGTTAAAAGAACATCCTTCAATATCACTTATAAAAGGCATATTGGAACTGACTTATCTGGAAAATACAGGTGCTGCTTTCGGTTTGCTGAAAGGCCAGAAATATTTCTTTATACTTGTAGGCGTGATCATATTGCTCAGCATTATATATCTTATATTTAAAATGCCCCGCAAAAAGAAATACAACGCGGCACACGTAGCTTTATCCCTCATAGCTGCCGGAGCGATCGGCAATATGACCGATCGAATCATTTACGATTACGTTATGGACTACATATATTTCAGTGTAATAAGATTCCCCATCTTTAACGTAGCCGACATATACGTAACGGTGGCTACGGTTATGATGCTCATACTTCTTTTGTTTGTATACAAAGAAGATGATCTCAATTTCCTCAGGTTTAAAGAAAAACGCTTAAGAGAAATAGACTGATGCCCATACTTAAACTTATCGTATCGCCGGAAAACGAAGGCGAAAGAATAGATAAATATTTAACGGATGAGATAGATTCATTATCAAGATCATATATTCAAAAGCTGATCGACGATAAAATGCTCACAGTCAATGATGTCAACGTAAAGTCAAATTACAAAGTTAAGGCTGACGACGACATCTCTTTTTCGATTCCCGAAACTATTACCCCGGATATTGAACCTGAAAACATACCCATAGATATAATCTACGAAGATGATGATGTAGCCATAGTAAACAAGCCTCAGGGCATGGTAGTACATCCCGCAAACGGGCATTTTGAGGGTACACTCGTAAATGCACTCATGTTTCATCTAAACGGCCGTTTAAGCGGGATAAACGGCGTATACAGGCCCGGCATAGTCCACAGAATAGATAAAGACACCTCAGGACTTCTCATAATATGTAAAAACGACAATTCTCATTTAAAAATATCCGAACAGTTAAAAGATCATTCGTGTATGCGTGTTTATCATGCGATCGTTCACGGAAATATCGATAAAGATGAGTTCACGATCGATGCTCCCATAGGAAGAAGCCCAAAAGACCGCAAAAAAATGGCCGTTGTTCCGGGTGGCAGGAGAGCAGTGACGCATGTAAGAGTATTGGAGCGTTTTAAAGGATATACTTATATAGAATGCAGCCTCGAAACGGGAAGAACCCACCAGATAAGAGTGCACCTAGCAAACATAAATCATCCCGTTGCAGGCGACAAAGTGTATTCAACGGCAAAAGAACCGTTTAAAACAGAGGGTCAAACGCTTCACGCCAAAACTATCGGTTTCGTAAGTCCTACTACAGGAGAAAAATTGTTTTTTGAGAGTCCTTTACCCGATTATTTTGAGAAAATACTCAAATATTTGAGGTCAAATTGCGTGTAAGTTGACATAATTTTCTTATGTAAACTAAATAATCGAATTGAAAAATAATTTGGAGTATTGTATAATAAATTTAGATAATTATCTGATAACTTAGGAGGTGACCATATGAATACGATCATTACAATAGGACGTCAATTTGGTTCAGCCGGACATGAAATAGGACAAAAAGTTGCCGAACATTTCGGTATTAAATTCGTAGATAAAGAGCTCCTTACAAGAGCCGCCAAAGAATCGGGATTTTGCGAAGAGATGATCCAAAATCACGATGAAAGGCCTACAAATTCGTTTTTATACAATCTGGTAATGGATACATATTCATTCGGTTACAATTCATCAAGCTTTGTGGATATGCCCATAAGCCACAAAGTGTTTCTGGCACAGTTTGATGCAATTAAAAAACTTGCAGATGAAGGTCCCTGCGTTATTGTGGGACGTTGTTCGGATTATGCGTTAGCCGAATACAAAAATGTAATAAATCTGTTTATTTATGCTGACGATGCATTTAAAGTCGATTATATTATGAAAAATGATGAATCGATCAAATCAGAAGCAAAAGCAAGAGAATTGTATCAAAAGAAAGATAAACAACGTCAAAGTTATTATAACTATTATTCATCAAAAAAATGGGGTCGCGCCGATACATACGATCTGTGTATAAACAGTTCGATACTCGGAATTGACGGAACCGTTGATCTGATAATTCAATACGTCGAGGATTTTGAAAAGAAAAATAATAAATAAATGTTGAATAAAATGAGGCTCAAATAAAATTGAGCCTCATTTATTATATGTTTTTTGTTTTTCTTTAAAAATCCTTTTTCAGATTTAACGAATCAGTTGGGGCTTGAAATGCATATTTCAGGCGCCGACTATTATTAACCCTTTCAGATTTAACGAATCAGTTGGGGCTTGAAATGTATATTTCAGGCCCCAACTATTCGTTAAATCTGTCTTTTGCGAATAGATGGATATAGACCTATACAGCCATCAATCCGTACCCTTCTTGCTTTTTTTAGCCAAAAATTCCTTAAACTTGGAAAACAACGTTTTAAACAACGAAGGTTTATCAACACGTTTTTTCGAAACATGTTTCTCTTTAATGTAAACATATTTCGTAATTTCACCGGTGTCGGAAATCGAACCGACACAATCATAGCTGGCCGGATCCGTGGGAAGGTTTTTCTTAATGAGCATATTGTCTGTAATTCGATTGAAAAGCGCAAACAATACGGCTGTAACCGGAACTGCTATAAGCATACCCGGAACTCCCAAGAAACCACTGAAAACGGTTATGGAACAAATGATCCAGAAAGTTGCTATGCCCGTTGTCTGGCTTAAAATCTTCGGCCCCAGGAAGTTTCCGTCAAATTGTTGAAGAATTACGATAAATATAAGGAAATATAATGCATACTTGGGATTTATCATGACAAGTATGAACAAACTGGGTATGGCACCAAACCAGGGACCAAAGAAAGGAATTATGTTCGTGATACCTACTATAATGCTTATAAGTACCGTATAAGGCATTTTCATTATGGATAAAACCACAAATGTAATAATACCGATGATCAGCGAATCAAACACTTTTCCTGAAAGAAATCCGATAAATGTTCGATGAGTGAATCTCACGGACTCAACCAGTCTGTTTGCCGTCTTTGTTTCAAAGATCGCATATGCATTTCTTACGCAACTCATGGCAAACTTTTCTTTACTGTTAAGAACATAGATTGAAATAATAAGTCCGATGATGATATTCCATAAGAACTTAAGGAATTTGAGTATACTGGAGGAAAATCCCAACAACATATCTCCTACGTTCGGAAGCATCTTCTGTATCATGGGAAGAAAATTATCGTTCAACCAGTTATCGGTTTCATTTGAATAACTGTAAACAATATCCTGCAGCAATTCACGAAGCTCGGGATTGTTTTCAAGTCCTTTATTTATAGTATTCATCATATTACGCGTGTAATAGGGATACTGTTTGACGATACTTTGGATGCTCTTAATAAGTTCGGGAATAACGCTTGCAAAGAAAATATAAAGCAAAAACAATGTGATCACAAAAGTGAGCGTTACACTGAATATTCTTATATGAATACGCCTGTTCTTGTCTTTTTCTTCTTCAAACCATTTAAGTTTTGCGAAAAGCGGTATAAAAAGCTTTTTCTCGAAGAAATCAACAATGGGCGTCAAAAGATATGCTATGATCAGTCCGTAATAGACCGGTGACATTATGGAATTAAACTTTCTTACAGACGTTTTGATGGAATTATTGTTCCATATAAAGAAAACTACCAACAAAATAGCAATGGCGGTAAGAAATATCGTAAAGCCTATCTGTAAATATTTTTTCTCAATCTTTATCTTCATGTCTTATATAATAGCACTTAATCAATATTGATGGTATACTTATTAAAGCAATTTATCTATATTTTAACGAGCAAAGGTACATATGGATCTTCAAAGAGTTTTAAGCCTTGTAAGAAAGGCCTGTGACGATTATGAGATGATTAATGACGGCGATAAGATCGCCATTGGCATATCGGGTGGCAAAGACAGTTTAACTCTTCTTTATGCACTCTCCCACTTAAGGCGCTTCTACCCCAAACATTTTGAGGTTGTGGCTGTAACCGTCGATCTGGGATTCAACAATCTCGATCTTTCAAAGATAAGCAAACTGTGTGAATCACTGAATGTTACTTATCATATAGAAAAAACGGACATTTATGATGTTATCTTTAACGTAAGAAAAGAATCCAATCCCTGTTCATTATGCGCCAAAATGCGTAAAGGCGCTTTAAATGATGCAATGAAAAAGATCGGATGCAATAAGATAGCTTATGCGCACCATAAGGACGATGTTATCGATACGATGCTTCTCTCCCTCATATATGAAGGAAGATTCCATACATTCTCTCCCGTCACATATCTCGACAGGACGGATCTTACGGTAATCAGACCGTTGATCTACATGAACGAAAGTGATGTTATAGGTTTTGTAAATAAATACGATGTACCGGTGGTTAAAAGCCCCTGTCCGGTGGATAAAAGGACCAAACGTGAGTATGTCAAAGACATAGTAAAAGAGATAAACAAAGAAACGCCCGGTGTGCGCAACAGAATGTTCGCAGCCATAAAAGACAGTAATATCAAAGGATGGAATAAAAGTGGCGAATCCGTATAAAGCCTCACAAAATTACCATGATGAGGTAATGAAAACAAATATAGTAAGACTTCGAGAAGTTCTTGATGAGCTTCCTCCCTTCATGAAGCAGTATTTCAGAGGAATTGAGGAATATACGGCATCAAGAACAAGACTCTCCTACGCTTACGACATAAGACTGTTCTTTGAGTTTCTTCATGAGACCAATCCGGCTCTTAAAAACACGGAGATCAAAGACTTTCCTCTTTCAGTTCTTGACAGCGTAAGACGTGAAGATATCGAAGAATACCTTGACTATTTGAGCCTTTACGAGAAAAAGGACCGAGAGATAACAAACGATGAGCGCGGAAAAGCAAGAAAACTCTCTTCTCTTCGCTCTTTGTACAAATATTTCTATACCTCAGAGCTTATAAAGACCAATGCACCAAGCCTTGTAAGTCCTCCTAAGATACATCAAAAAGAAATTATAAGACTTGAGCCCGATGAAGTGGCAAATCTTTTGGATATGGTTGAGGAAGGAGAAAAACTGACTCCGAATCAGTTGCGTTTTCATAACAAGACAAAATACAGAGATGTTGCCATACTTACACTTATGCTCGGAACCGGTATTCTTGTATCTGAGCTTGTGGGACTGGATATTAACAATATCGACTTTAATACAAACGGTATTCTGATACGAAGAAAAGGCGGCAAAGAAGCTACGGTTTACTTCGGAGATGAAGTATATACCGCCCTTACCGATTACCTGGAGATAAGAAATAAGATAATACCCGAAACAGGCAGCGAAAACGCATTATTTCTTTCCTTGCAGAATAAACGACTTTGTGTAAGAAGTGTCGAAAATCTCGTTAAGAAATACGCCTCAAATCTTACTAACATTAAAAAGATCACTCCGCACAAATTAAGAAGTACATACGGTACGAGTCTTTACAGGGAAACCGGTGATATATATCTTGTAGCCGATGTTTTGGGACATAAAGATGTAAATACAACAAAGAAACACTACGCCGCTATTGAGGATGAACGTCGAAGAAGTGCCGCAAATATAGTTAAACTGAGAGAAAAAGATGATTAATAAAAATCCCGTTCGAATATTTCGAGCGGGATTTTTATGATGGATGATGTGGTAAGTGGAGTGAAAATATTCTCTGTTTCTATGAATAATAAGGAATAATGATATAACTCTTTCCGTATGACAATTTATCGTTTTCCATATTGTTTATAAACATTACTTCCCGGACAAACTCTTCTTCCGTCATCAATTCGGGAACCGAATATTCAGAAGCTATATCGTACAAAGAATCGTCTCCGGATACTTCAATACTCTTATAATACTTGCTGTAATCTTTGATCGAACCGTCTGAAGCAACCGATTTCGAGCCAAAAACAAAAAGCACCGACAATATAACCGTAACTGTAGTCAAAATACAAAATGAAGTGATCTTTCTTCTCAATTCTCTTCTTCTTTTAATAATGGAAATGTTGTGTGTTGTCTTCATGTACTTATCCTCATATATCGAACGTTTGTTGTGAACATTTGTTTGTTGTAACTATATAATATCGAACAGTCATTCGAATGTCAATACTTTTTTCGAACATATTTTCTTGAATATATGTTTGCTTTTTTAATTTTACTGTGATATAGTTTTAGTGTAACCAAATGTATGTTTGCTATTATTTCGTACGGAGGGAAAGGTATGGCATATAAAGAAGCATCTCCCAAGCAAAAAGAAATACTTGATTATATTAAGCAGGAAATACTAAAAAAAGGCTATCCGCCTACAGTAAGAGAAATATGTGAAGCGGCCGATCTCAGTTCCACATCTTCCGTTCACTCACATCTTAACGCACTTGAGAAAAAAGGTTATATAAGACGTGACCCCACCAAGCCTCGTGCGATTGAAGTTTGTGACGACTCCTTTAATATGGTTCGTACTGAAACGGTCAGTATTCCCGTTGTCGGACAGGTTGCAGCCGGTCAGCCCATACTCGCTGAACAGAATATTGAAAACTACTTCCCCATCCCCATGGAATATGTTCCAAAGGGCGAAGCTTTCATTCTTAAAGTAAAAGGTGATTCGATGATCAATATCGGTATCATGAACGGTGATCAGGTACTGGTTGAAGGTACTCAGGATGTTCGTAACGGCGATGTTGTCGTTGCTCTCATTGAAGATTCGGCTACCGTAAAGACTTTCTATAAAGAAAACGGTCACATAAGATTACAACCCGAAAACGATACTATGGATCCGATCATTGTGGACAGTTGCATGATCCTCGGTAAAGTGTTCGGTGTATACAGATTTTTGAGATAGTATAATAAAAGCGGGCTCAAGAGAGTCCGCTTTTTTATGTTCATTATTCCGTTACGGCATCGCGCCATATTCTTTCAAGATTATAAAAATCTCTGCTTTCGGGATTGAAAATATGGATCATAAAATCGCCGTAATCCATAAGTATCCAGTTGGCCGCATCATATCCTTCGGTGTGTTTAAGTGTTGCACCGGCTTTGTTTAACTGTTCGGATACTTCATCCGCCATAGCCTGCATCTGATTTGAGTTATTACCGGTAGCGATAACAAAGTAATCGGATATGGGCGATATACCGGTTATATTTAAGAGTTTGATATCCTCTCCTTTTTTATCTTCAAGTGCGCTTATGGCTATTCCGGTTAATTCTTTTATTTCCATCAAAGTCCTCTCTAAACTTTTATTTGTTCTTTTTATAATATTCGTAAGTTTCGATCGTAAGGGGATCTATACCTTCATTCATAGTCTCATTGAGATAATCTACGGTAGCGGAAAGGATCATCAAAAGTGTTTCATCCAGATCCTCAAAAGCCATTTTTCTGATCGCTTCGAGATTATTCATTTTATATCTGCCGGGTTCGATAAAATCTGCTACATATATGACCTTTTCAAGAGTATTCATACCCGGCTTTCCGGTCGTATGACAAACGATGGCATCCAATATCTCCTCATCCGTTACGCCATATTCCGTCTTTGCAAGATAAGCACCGACCTTTGCATGTAACAGCGCAGGAAATTCTCTTTCAACATCTTTTATCGGTATGGAATAATCTTCACACATCTTTAAAAGTTCATCGCTCTTATATGCCTTTGCACAATCGTGAAGCAGACCTGCAATACCTGCTTTCTTAATGTCAGCTCCATACTTCATGGCTAATGCCTGTGCGGTGAAGGATACACCGAGAGTATGAAAAAACCTGTGTTCATTAAGAGTTTTATGAAGTTTTTCGGTTATCTTCTCGAATTCTGCCATGCTTCTAACCACGATAAAGACCGTTTTTATCGATGTATAAAGAAACCGCGTCGGGTGTCATGTATCTGATTGACTGCCCTTCTCTTACCCTGTTTCTGATATCTGTGGAAGAAATGCCGATATTTAAAACGGGAAGAAAGACAATAACGGCTCCCGGAAACTTTTCTTCATACTCTTTTGCTTTATTTTGGAGTTCTTCAAGAGATGAGCCTTCCCTAAAAGCAACCGTAACCGTGGTATTCTCAAAAATAACATCCGGTTTTTTCCATTTGTCCATGTAAACGAAGGAATCCGCGCCTACCATAAAGAAATACTCTGTATCGGGATTGTGTTCTTTAAGGGTAAGGATCGTTTCATATGAATACGAATCCACATCTTCCCCTCTGTCGGTCTCAACAGTCGACAATGCAAAATGAGGATTGTCCGAAATTGCAAGTGAAGTCATGGAAAGTCTGTTTTTTGCTGTGGAAACATTGCTCTTTAAATAAGATTTACCGCTGACAACAAATAAAATCTCATCAAGTTTCAATGAATCGTATGCATTTTCCGCAAGCATCAAATGCCCGTAATGAATGGGATCGAACGTCCCGCCAAAAAGACCGACGCGCTTTTTCAATGTAAACTCCGTTACTAATTGGGAAGAATTATCTTCTTGTTGTCTTTATCTTCTTTGTATAAAACGATCTTTTTACCGATCACCTGAACAACCTCGCATCCGGTTCTCTCAGCAAGTATCTGTGCCATGGATTTCGGATCGTCCATACAGTTTTTCAGAACCGTGATCTTAACAAGTTCTCTTGTGTTGAAGCTTTCTCGGACTGCTTCGGTTATCTCCGGTGACAATGCATTCTTACCGATCTGAAATGTTGAATCGATATTCTGTGCAAGACCTTTTAAATATGCTCTCTGTCTACTGTTCATTTTAATACCTGAAAAATGATTAGTCCATACGGACAAAAACTCTTTATTCGAAATAGTCAAATTTGTAACCGTACATTCTTACGGTATCTTTTTCGTTTATTCCCAATTCTTTCAACTTGTCAAGAATACCGTTTTCCTTAAGGAATTTCTGGAAGAACAAAAATCCTTTTTCGGAATCGAGGTTCGTGTATCCAAGCATCTTTTCGATCCTGGGTCCCTCTATGACGTATTCTTTTTCTTCTTCGTCGTAATATACTTCAAAAGGCTCATTGTTATATAATCCGCCGAATTCAGGTGTCATTTCGGGTTCAAAAACAACTGTTTTCTTTGGATATTTTTTAAGCATTTCGCTTAAATGATAAATCAATTCCTTTACGCCTTTGTTTGAAGCCGCACTTATGGGAAATACTTCGTAACCTTCGGGTTCAAATTCGGCTTTAAGTTTGCTTACCACTTCATCGGGATTCTCGCAAACATCAAGTTTGTTTGCCGCAATTACCTGAGGCTTTTTCGATACGTCCGAACCGTACTTTTTAAGCTCATTATTAATAAGCTTAACGTCTTCGATGGGATCTCTTCCCTCGGTACCTGCAGCGTCAACGACGTGAACCAGTATTCTCGTACGCTCGATATGTCTTAAGAAATCAAGGCCTAAGCCTACGCCCTCGCTGGCTCCTTCCA